>JADGNW010000246.1 GCA_017883315.1 Blastocatellia bacterium
AATACCACGGTCGAAGCGCCGTTCATCGACGTCACCGGGTTCACCACTCAGGCCAGTTCGCCGCGCTACAACGACGATCGCGCGCCCGTCTATCCGGCAGGCCTTGCTATTAGTCCGGATGGCGACACGCTCTACGTCGCCAACAACCTCGGCGACAGCCTCGGCATCATCAGTAATGTTCGCAACGCTCGAACATTGACACGCATTGAGGTGCGCCAACCTGGCTCGGCTCAGTTCAGCTCGCCATACGGAGTCGTAGCACTTTCGGCAAAAGGTTCGACCGAGACTTCGAAGGTTTACGTTTCTTGCTGGGGCGACGCGTCGATTGCCGTGATCGATCCGCGCAAGCCCGACCGCCCGATGACCAGCATTTCGGTCGAGCGCCATCCGACCGCGATGATGCTGAACGCGAGCGGTACCCGCCTGTTCGTCGTGAACTCGGACGCGGACAGCGTTTCGGTTATCGATACCGGAGCCAATCGCGAGGTCGAACGAATCAATGTGCGGCTTGCTGAACACGCGTTGATCGGCGGCAGCCCTGAAAGCCTGGCGCTGAGCGCCGACGAGTCGACGCTGTACGTAGCAAACGCACACGCCAACGCGGTCGCGGTAGTTTCGCTCTCAAGTAAGGCGCGCGGGGTCAGCGGCGCTCGCCCGGAAGGGGTCGAGAAACAAGAACGCGAAAACCACAACGGCGATAGCGATCGGAGCAAAGTGCGGGGCTTCATCCCGACTGGCCAGTATCCTTCGGCGCTCGCGATGGTCGGACGGACGCTCTTTGTCGGGAACGGCAAAGGAACTGGGTTCCAAAACTCATCGCTGGTAGTCGATAACTCAGGCATGGCGCCCAACATTCCAAACGATCGCTTCCCGGCGGTCGCCGGACGGGGCGGGCAGTACATTCTTTCGCTCATCTCTGGAAACATCAGCGCGATCGCTGAACCGGATGAACGCGCGCTTGCAGCTTACTCACAGCAGGTGCTTAGAAATGACGGAGTGATCGGCTCGATCAAGACAAAGCTGTTCACCGGACCGTCGCCGATCAAGCATGTAATCTACATCATCAAAGAGAATCGAACCTACGATCAGTTGTTCGGCGACATCGCGGAGGCGGGCGATGGACATGCAGCCGACGGCGACCCGCAGCTTGCCATCTTCGGCGCAGGCGATGCGGCGAAGTTCCAGGGCAGCAGTGCGCAAAACATAACTCCCAACCATCGAGCGCTGGCCTTGCGCTTCGGGCTGCTCGATCGTTTCTTCGTCAACGCCGCTTCCAGCCCCGAAGGTCACAACTGGTCGACCGCCGCCTTTTCGAGCGACTACACAGACAAGGCATATCGCTGGATCCGCTCGCATCGCGGCCGGCCCTACGACTTCGAGGGCTTCAACCGCCTGCCTGAGTATTGGCCGCGAAGCGGCGAAGCGCCGGCCTTCGGCCTTCCGATCACCGCTGATGATCTCTCGAATTTCCTTCGTCGTTATATTCCTTACTTGAACGCCGCGAGAGACGTAGCCGAGCCCGAGACGCTTTATCTGTGGGACGCGGCGGCGCGAGCCGGATTGAGCTATCGAAATTATGGCGAGTTCGTCGGTACGGTTTCAGAAGCGAACGTCGCCTCGGTGAATGCAAATCGCCCGCGGCCTTACCCTGACATCAGCCCGACAATCTCGGCGATTCCAACCAAGAAATCGCTGGAAGGCCATTGTAGTCCGACGTTCCGCAACTGGGACTTGAACACGCCCGATGTGATGACTCCTGAAACTTATCGCGCAGCCAAAGAGGCAACGCGCTGGACCGATATCGCCATAACCAGGACTAACGAAGACCCGCGCTTCCGGGGCACGTCGCGGCTTGGAGAATGGCTCGAGGAGTTTCGCGGTTATGCGGCGGACATCGAAGCAGGCAAGCCTGATCGACTGCCTAATTTTTCGATGGTGCGATTGCCGAGCGATCACACCAACGGGCTCGCCGCCGGCTACCCGACGCCGCAGTTCTACGTCGCCGAAAACGACTTCGCGGTTGGGTATCTGGTCGAAGCGGTGTCGAACAGTCCTTACTGGAAAGACACCGCGATCTTCGTCGTTGAAGATGACGCGCAGGACGGACCCGACCATGTCGACTGTCATCGAGCACCTGCTCTCGTAATAAGCGCCTACAATCGGCCGGGCGCGCTCGTGCACGAATTTCACACCACGGTGAGTTTGATTCGAACGATGGAAATACTGCTGGGCATGCAGCCGATGAATCAGCTCGACGCGACGGCAGCGCCGATCGACATCTTCCAGGACAAGCCCGACCTTCGTCCCTACAAAGCAGTACTGCCCGACGTAGCGATGAACAATCTGACGACACCCGCTCGCGCGGCAAGTGATTCGATGCAAAGTTACTGGATGAAGCGCACTTCGGAGCAAGATCTCGAACACGCTGACATGGCCGACGCTCGCGTGATGAACGCGATCATCTGGTATTCGGTCCGCGGCGCGAGCTCACGCCTGCCCGGCGTCGCGCGCTTGCCGGCCTTTGATGCGTTGCGAGAAGGAATCGCCGAGCAGCAAGAAGAACAGGAAGAGATAACGAAGCGAACGAAGACGTCTCTAGCTAAAAGGTAAGCCTAGAATCCGAATCAAGCGGGATCACAGCTGGGGTCGAATCCTGACTCAATCCGAATTACGTTCCAATGATCAAAGAGAAATGTGGGATAAAGTAGCCGGCTTGAGCCCGGTTGTTTATTTGGCGCACTGAACTGAACCGGAATATACTCTGCCTTATCTCCGAGTAATGCGGGTGAGCCGCCGAGGAACCGGCAATGAAGATATTTATCAGTTGGTCCGGCAAGCTAAGCGAGCAGATTGCTTTGTATCTTAGGATATGGCTTCAGAACGTTATACAGGTTGCTGAGCCTTACGTCTCCACTGAGGACATGGACAAGGGAAGCCGCTGGTTTGCAGAAATCGATAGGGAGTTGGGCGATTGCGAGTTCGGGATCATCTGTCTAACGCGCGAAAATATGAATAAGCCTTGGATACTATTCGAAGCTGGGGCAATGTCCAGAAGCATCACTCGAGCCCGCGTCACACCACTGCTGATCGACGTAGTCGCTGCTGATGAGTGGGCCATTAGCACAATTTCAAGCAACCACTATTTCGAAAGACGATATGCTTCGATTGGCTAAAGACATAAGCGCCGGAATACCCGGTCAGTCTGGAGAGGCAATCGTTGAGAGGTCATTCCTGAAATGGTGGCCGGACCTTTCGAAAGATGTGGCCGGGATCATTGAGTCGATCGAGCCAAACCGAAGTAGGGTAGACTCCAGGAAGGATCGCGAACTCCTTGAGGAATTGCTGCAGCTGTCTCGGGGGCTGACCCAGCAATTGTCATTCGCGAACAATCAAGTGCCACCGATCTCGTCCAAGTCGGAATATACGTTGACGACCGGCGATGCGGGTACCATTCTTGATTTCATCAAGGCTAGACTGGAGCAGGGGAAAAAGCTTCGATTATTGGTAACACTTGAAAGAG
>JADGNW010000034.1 GCA_017883315.1 Blastocatellia bacterium
AAGGCCTCCGTCCTGTTACGCACTGCCCGACTAAAGTCGGTACTCTGAACGCCTGGCAAGTTGTGGATCAAGAAGTCCTTCACTATGATCAGTCACCGTAGCCAATGGAAGAGCAGCCAAATCTCGACGACATATTTCGCTCGCGCGACTTCGCCGCGTTGCGCGAGAACCTTTCACAGCTTACTCCTCGCGATCTCGCGGAGTTGATCGGCGAAGCGCCCGCTCACGAGCAGGCGGTGTTCTTCCGCATTCTCCCTCGCAAGCTGGCAGCCGCCACGTTCGAGTACTTGCCTACCGAGAAGCAGAGCCACCTGTTGTCGTCGATGGCTCAAAGCGACACCGCAGCCATCTTGAATGAGATGTCGCCCGATGACCGCACAATGCTGCTGGAGGAACTCCCGGCCGAAGTAACCAAAGAGCTGCTGACGATGCTGCCCGCCGAAGAACGCGCGATTGCAATCACGCTTCTCGGATATCCGGAAAATAGCGTTGGCCGGTTGATGACGCCCGACTACGTCGCTGTCCGGCCGGATTGGACTGTGCGCTATGTGCTCGATTACATACGCGAGCATGGAGCTGATAGTGAGACCCTCAGCACAATCTACGTTGTCGATGAGGGCGGCAAGTTGATCGACGATCTTCGGATCAGGGTCTTCTTGCTGGCGCCGCTTTACAAATCAGTGCTCGATCTAATGGACCGTCGCTTCGTTGCGCTCAAAGCTACGGACGATCAGGAAGCAGCAGTCGGGGTCTTTCGCCGCGAGGACCGCACCGCGCTTCCGGTAACCGATACTACAGGGATACTGATCGGCATCGTGACGATTGACGACGTACTCGACGTGGCTGAGATAGAGGCAACCGAGGACATTCAAAAGATCGGCGGTATGGAAGCGCTTGACGAACCCTATATGAGGATCGCTCTGGGTAGAATGGTTCGCAAGCGCGCCGGGTGGCTCGTGATTCTCTTCCTGGGAGAAATGCTCACCGCGACTGCGATGGGCTTCTTTGAGGAAGAAATAAAGCGCGCGGTGGTGCTGGCGCTGTTCGTGCCCTTGATCATATCCAGCGGCGGAAACTCAGGCTCGCAAGCGGCGACGCTTGTGATTCGCGCGCTGGCCTTAGGCGAAGTCGGCGTGCGTGACTGGTGGCGGGTCATACGCCGCGAGATATTGTCCGGGCTCGCGCTCGGGTCGATCCTGGGGACGATAGGCTTTTTGAGAATCGCGCTTTGGGCGACATTCACGAACCTCTATGGCCCGCACTGGTTTCTCGTCGCGTTGACGGTTGGCACTGCTCTGGTGGGCATTGTTCTTTGGGGAACCTTGATGGGCTCGATGTTGCCGCTGATCTTGCAACGATTGGGATTTGATCCGGCTGCATCGTCGGCGCCCTTCGTAGCGACACTGGTGGACGTAACCGGCCTGTTGATCTACTTCAGCGTCGCAGCGCTGATCCTGCACGGCACTCTGCTTTGAATTGCCCCCTCCGAAACGTTCCAATCGTGATTACGCGACTGCCTTGAAAGGCCGAACTTCTCGAACGACCTGCTGACCGAGGTCCTGTTCGGTCACATCAATATCGTATCGGGTCTGCAAGTTCATCCAGAAGCGTGGGCTCTGTCCAAAGTACCGGCCCAGACGCAGGGCTAGTTCCGCGGTGACCGGGCGCTGTCCGCGTACCACATGACTAATGCGCATGGGGGCTACACCTATTTCCTGCGCCAATCTGTACTGCGAAAGGCCAAGCTCGTCGAGGAGTTCCCTGAGATACTCACCAGGATGCACAGGCGCAATGCGTGACTTGGTCATCATTCCTCCTCAGTGATAGTCGACAATCTCCACCTGCTCGGCATGTCCACGTTGCCATACGAAGCAGATGCGCCATTGGTCGTTGATTCGAACGCTGTGTTGCCCTTTGCGATCTTTCTTCAGCGCTTCTAACTGGTTTGAAGGCGGCAGACGCAAATCCTGAAGTGTAATGGCTGCATCGATCGCGTTAAGTTTCATGAAAGCTCTTTGCTGAATGTCACGCGGAAACTTGCGCGTGAATTGCCGATGAAAGATTCGCTCGGTCTCGCGACAACGAAACGATCTAATCACAACTCGATAGTAAACAGGGAGTTTACTATCGTCAAGTTCCGAGCCGCCAATGGACTTGGCGCATCACTGTTTTTGATGACTTCCTGTTAGCGATTCGGCTAAACTTCTTTCCTTCGATCCGGGCAGGTCGTTTGTTGGTCCTCACGCGGGGCAAACCATGGAAACGGGCGTAAGCGTAGTTGAAATCGTTGAGGGCGTGGTCGGATTGCTGCTGATCGCTGCGGTCATCCTCGGTGTGACCAGACGCTTGAAGCTTCCGTTCACTGTCATGCTGGTAATTGCCGGCATCGGCTTGTCGGTCGTGGCTTCCGCTTATCCGCGCGTGCTTCCCGCGTTTCATAACCTCGAGATTTCGTCTTCGCTGATCTTCTACGTATTTCTTCCTACTCTCATTTTTGAAGCGGCATTCAACCTCGACGCCCGGCAGTTGCGCGAGAATCTCGGATCAGTGCTCGTGCTCGCGATACCGGGACTGCTGGTCTCGACTTTTGTGATCGGCTCGATTGTGGCGATTGCAACGCCGATCCCGGTTACAGCAGCGCTGCTGTTGGGAGCCATCCTGAGCGCTACTGATCCGGTAGCCGTGACAGCAGTCTTCAAGCGGCTCGGCGCGCCTGAAAGACTCCGGGTTCTCGTCGAAGGCGAAAGCCTGTTCAACGATGCGACGTCCATCGTTCTCGCTCGCATTCTGCTCGGAGTGGTATTAGCCGGAAGTGTGTCGGGTCAGTTGATCGCCAAAGGAGCAATCAGCTTTGTCGTTATGTTCGTCGGCGGCCTCGCGGTGGGTTGGGTTCTGGGTCTTCTGACCGGCTACGCACTGGGAAGGGTCGAAGACCACTTCATAGAGATCACGCTGACGACGGTTCTCGCATACGCGTCGTAT
>JADGNW010000247.1 GCA_017883315.1 Blastocatellia bacterium
AGCTCACGCAATAGGAACTTGAATCGGCGCGCTCAACTGGATTTTGCCCCACGCGATTTTGAGTGTGACGTTTTTGAGGTCGCCTTTTTGAAACACAAGATCGATCGTCAGCTTGTCCTTCATCTCGCCCGCCGGGTCGGCAGTCATCGGAGCCTTGAACGCGATAGGCGCGCGATCGATCTCCGAAGCATCGACGTGCGCGGCACGAGCCTTCGCCGGATCGATGAACACCAGGCTCCACGCAGCGCCGTCTTCAGATCTATGCAAGCCCAGATACCACGCGCCTGCGGGAATCGTCTTGCCCGCGATCACGAGCGGCATATCCGTGTCCAGCGTAGTCCAGAAGTTACTGCCGAGCCGATACACTTTGCCTTTTGTCATCGCGTCGAACTTGGCCGTATCCTCGTAATCCTTCTTCCACACCGGACGGCCGTAGTCGATCGCGAATTGTCCGGCGCCCATATTCTTCTCGTTGTTCCAGTAGCCGACGCGCGTGGTGCCTCGTTCGGGCGAGTCGCTGCCGAACGCGATAATCTTTGGCCGGGGCTTTTGAGGTTTGGTGTCCTGGGCTTGAACCACCAATGCCAGGCAGAATAGCGCGATCATTCCAACCAGTACTGATTTCCTGAGTCTCATTCGTATTCTCCTTCCGTGTTAGTTAGCGGATCTGCAATCCACTATTCTTTCTTTAATGCTTCGGCAGATGCGATGCGAGTTTCGTCGCTTAGCCAGGTTTCGAGCATCGGTTCATTGCGATTGCTTATTGCATCGTCGATCAAGGCGAGGGCCTGCGATCTTAGCGATCGCTTAATTCGGGAATAAGTTGAGCGCGGCAGAGCTGCCATTTCTCGAGCGACTTCTATCGCACGCGTCAGCAACCGGTCAG
The DNA here is from genome assembly GCA_017883315.1 of Blastocatellia bacterium. Classification (GTDB taxonomy): domain Bacteria; phylum Acidobacteriota; class Blastocatellia; order UBA7656; family UBA7656; genus Onstottus_A. Next base: position 887 of record JADGNW010000247.1, read on the forward strand.
CCGGTTGCAACTCGTCCAGCACTCCCATCGCAAGCATCTCACGCGGGCTGTAGTTTCTCGATGTCAACACCATTGTCTTTGCTGTGGCTGGCGCGAGTTCGGATCTGACGATCGCCATCGCGGCAACCGGATAAACGACACCAACGCGAGCTTCAGCAAGACCGAGCTTGTAGTCGCCTTCCGCGCCGACTCGATAGTCGCAAGCCAGCATGAGAATCACTCCGCCGGCAATCGCGTGTCCGTTGACGGCGGCGATGGTCGGAAGCGGCAAGCCGTACAATCGCCCAAACATCCGATTCACCGCCATCACCATCGCTTGTTGCTGCGCCCAATCGTAGGAGGGCACCGCTTTCAAATCCAACCCCGCCGAAAAGCAACTGCCTTCGCCGGTGATCACGAGCGCGTCTGTTTCATCGCGGTCTTCGATCACCCCCAGCGTTTCGTCGACTGCTTCGGCGAGGTCGAGATCGATTGCGTTCGCGGGCGGCCGATCGAACCTGAGCAGAGTTATTCGATCGGTTGTTTCGATATGAATGAACTGTGAGCTCACAAATAGATTCCTCTTACAACAGAGCAAAGAATACAACCACGGGGAGCACGGGGAACAAAATAGAGAGTCCGGTTGGAATCGAACTCGATTTATTCCAGTTCCCTGTGTGCCCCGTGGTTCACGTCGGTCTCATCAAGGCTTCGGCGTTTTCACCGGCGCGGCCGGGCGAGGCGGCAGCTTCACCGGATGGTCCTTCAGCTTCTTCATTATCTCGGCGACCGCGCGCTCGAGTTGAGGATCGCGCCCGGCGATCACGGACTTGGGATCGTTCTCGACTTCGATGTCGGGATCGACGCCGTGACCTTCGATGATCCACTCGCCCTTTGCGCTCGCGAAAGCGGATTCAGGAACAAAGATCGTCCCGCCGTCAATCAGCGTTCCGCGATTGCCGATGCCGATTACCCCGCCCCAGGAGCGCTTGCCGATCAACGGTCCGAGTCCCGCTTCGCGAAACATCGCGGGGAAGATGTCGCCGTCCGACGCGGAGTTCTCGTTGAGAATCGCCGCCATCGGTCCGAGGAAAACACCGCCCGGATACGTCGTTGCTTCATCAAAGCTGCGCGAGTAGTTGAGCGCAAGCACCTTTCGACGAAGCCGCTCGATCAGCATCTGTGAGACGTTGCCGCCGCCGTTCGCGCGCACGTCGACGACGAGTCCTTCCTTCGTGATCTGACCGTAATACCACTTAATGAATTCGCGAATGCCCGCCGCTCCCATATCGGGAACGTGAATGTAGCCGACTCGTCCGCCGGTCATCTCCGATACCTTGCGTCGATTCGCGTTGACCCAGTCGAGATAGATCAGGTTGCTCTCGTCGGTGATCGGACGATACGTTACAGTTCGCGCGCCGTTCATCGTCGGCTCTTTGTTGACGGTCAACGAAACCGTGCTGTCCGCTCTGTTTCGCAGGAGCCGATACGGATCATCCGCAGCGGTCAGCTCTTCCCCATTGATTGCAAGCACGTAATCGCCAACCGACACGTTGACTCCGACTTCGGTAAGCGGCGAACGATAGATTTCTTCTTCGTTTTGGCCCTGGAAAATCTTGCTGATTCTGTATCGGCCGGCTTCCTTATCAAGCTCGAACCTCGCGCCTGGCAGCGCGACTCGCGGACGAGGCGAAATCGGAATGTCTCCGCCCTCGACGTACGCGTGCTGAACGGTCAGCTCGGAAATCATCTCGCCGATTACGTAGTTCAAGTCCGAGCGATGCGCGACGTATTTCAACAGCGGCTTGTACTGCTCGCGCAGCGCTTCCCAATCGTAGCCGTGCATGTTCGGAACGTAGAAGAAGTCACGATAGCGCCGCCACACCTCGTTGAAGATCTGATTCCACTCTTCAGCCGGCACGCGATCAACCGCCAGTCCCGCAGTCGAGATCGCTTTCCTGCTCTTGTCGCCCTGTGGCGTCGCGTCGTAGACCCCGAAGGCGGGTCCCGGGCCGCCGACCAGCACTTTCGATCCGTCCATCGACAGATCGTAGCCGCGTATGTCGTCGGCAAGGGTGGTCTCCTTGCGGTCCTTGATCGAGTAGATTTTCAGCGAAGCCGGCCGGTCGCCCTGGCGTCCGTAGTAGAACGCGGAACCGGTCGCATAAAGCAAGTGACCGTTCTTCACCGCGAGCCCAAAGTAGTTGTTCGCTTCGACCGGGACGCGAACCACTCGCGAGCCGAGTCCGTCGAAATCAATAACCAGATCGGCAGAGGGCTTTGGCGCGGCTTCTTTCTTTTCCGGCTCCTTTGGCTTGTCGCCTTCGTCCTTGGTGATCGTCACTTCATCACTCTCGGGCGGGAATGGGCTCTTGACGTCCTTGCGAAGCGCAAGCGCAAAGATTCCAGTCGAACGGTTCGACGCGTAGTCGAACTCGATCGAAGAAATCTGCGGGGCATATTCGCGCTCGCTCAGATAGTAAAGGTAGTTACCTTGAGGATCCCAAGCCGGACTGTGAGCACTAAAAAGCTCGTCGGTAACTTTGCGAAGCTGGCCGTCGCCGGCGCTCCAGACGTAGATCGAGCGGAACCCGGTGTTGTTCGACATGCTGAACGCGAGATGATTGCCGCGAGGCGACCACGCGTAGTCGCGAATCTGACCGAACGGCGCATCGACGATCTGCGTGAGTTTATGATCGGCGACGGTCAGCACAAAGATCTTGCCATCCTTGTCGCCGAACGCTATGCGCTTGCCGTCGGCCGCCCACTCGGGTGAGTAGCGAAAAGCCTTGCCGCCGGTGGTCAGTTGCTCGGCCGGACTCGATCCGTCCTGGGCGACTACCCAGACTTCCTCTTCGCCGCTCTTATCCGAGATAAAGGCGATGCGCGAGCCGTCTGGCGACCAGCTAGGCCATTTGTCGTGCGCGCCCGAGGAGTGCGTGAGGTTGCGGGTCCCGCCCTTCTCGACCGGCGCGGTGAATATGTCGCCACGCGCGCAGAACAACACGCGCTCGCCTTTCGGGCTTAGCGAGAAGCTTTCTATGTTGTTCGCGACCGAGATGTGGCTTGCCCTTCGAGCGAGACCGTCGTCCGGGACTGTGATGGAAATCGCGGAATCCTTTCTGGCTCGGGTGTCGAATACTCGAAGCTCACCGTCGAGCTCATAGACGATGCGGCCATCGCGCTCCGCGCTCGGCCATCTCACGTCCCAGGGTTTGTGCGTAGTCACGGCGGTAGTCTTGCCGCTTGCGACATCGTACGCATAGAGGTTGAAGTGACCATCACGATCCGAGTTGAAATAGATCGTGTTTCCGATCCACATCGGATCACGGCTCGGACGAGGCCCGTCGCTGATCTTCTTCGCGTCGAAAGTTTTCAAATCAAAAATGTAGAGTTGATTGGCTTGCCCGCCGCCGTATCGCTTCTCTGTTCTGAAGTCGCGCGACTGAGGCGAGTAAACCATCTTCGCGCTGTCCGGTGAGAACGCGCCGGAGCCAGCTTCGGGCATCGGCAGCGGTTCGGCTGGGCCTCCGTTTATCGAAATCGTGTACAGGCGCGCTTCAGGCAGAGTCCACGAATCACGCAGCGAGCGAAACACAACCGACTTGCCATCGTTCGTCCAACCATACACCTGATTGTCGTAGCCCCACCGCGGCGCGAGCGGGCCGCGCGCCGGATAGAACGTAAGCTGCTTCGGCTCGCCGCCAGCCGCGGGAATCACGTAGACCTGCTCGTCGCCGTCGTACTGTCCGGTGAATGCGATCCATTTCCCGTCGGGTGAAAATTTAGCAAAGACTTCGGCGCCCGGATGCGCCGTCAATCGCGTAGCCGTTCCGCCTGAAGCGGGCGCGGTCCACAGATCGCCTCCATAAGTGAAGACGACTTTGTCGCCGTGAATATCCGGAAAGCGCAGCAGCTTGGTCTGCGCCGACGCCGAAATCGAGACAAAAAGAATTGCCGCCAGCACTGTGGCGCAGAACAGTCTTCTAGTATTCAAAGTGAGTTCCTCCATGAAACTACAAGTTAAGCGAAGGGCACCGATGTACCGTACGTTGCAGGCGTTCAGAGTACCGACTTTAGTCGGGCAGTGCCGTACAAAAATCGATCAGTCGAAAACTCAGGCACTGCCCGACTAAAGTCGGTACTCTGAACGCCTGCAACCTACCTTCGCGTTTTCTACTCATACCGGAGCGCAACCAGCGGGTCGACTTTCGTAGCCCTGCGCGCCGGCACATAACACGCGACCAACGCCACAACTGCCAGCAGCAGCGCGACGGCCGCGAACGTCACCGGATCGGTGGCGCTTACACCATAAAGCAAACTCGACAGCAGGCGCGTTACGCCGAAACACGCCGCAAGCCCGATCCCAAGTCCGATCGCGGACAACGTCATTCCCTGACGCAAGATCAAACTGCGCACCTGGCCGGGATCGGCTCCCAGAGCCATTCTTATGCCAATCTCTCGCGTTCGTTGAGTCACCGCGTAGTTCATCACGCCGTAGACTCCCACGATCGTCAGCGCCAGCGCTACAGCCGCGAACAGCACCAGCAAAAACATGTTGAAGCGAAACGGCGAGACTGAATCGTAGACAATTCGATCCATCGTCTTCACGTTCGACACCGGAACGTTTGAATCAATCGAGGCGACTGCGCTGCGCGCAGTCCCCGTTAGACTGACCGGATCGACCGACGTTCGCAGGAGGTAGGTCATGTTGCGAGCCGGCGATTGAAACTCGGCCTGAAACACGGATTGATACATCTGCATTCCCGATTCGCCGTTCAGAGCCGTGTGCTTGACGTTACCTGCGACGCCAACGATAGTCGACCACTCAACTTTTTCGGCGGCCAGCGGAACGCCTACTGTCATGCGTTTGCCGATCGGGTTCTCGCCGGGCCACATGCTTCTGGCGAAGTTCTCGTTGACGATCGCTACCTGGGGCGCGTCCATGTTGTCGGCTTCAGTGAAGCCGCGCCCTGCGATAAGCGGAATGTTGAGCGTCTGAAAGTAATCGGGGCTGATGACCCGATAGCTGGCGATCGGAGCTTCGCTAGGCGTGGGCAGCGGACGCCCCTCAGCCCAAAATATGTAAGATGGACCACCGCCTGCCAGCGGAGCTTGCGATATTGCAGAGGCGGACGTGACGCCGGGCAGCGCCGCAAAACGTTCGAGGATGTCTTTCAAGAACGCCGTCTGCTGCTGGTGCTTCGGGTAGTTCGCTTCGGGCAGGGAAAGCTGGAACGTCAGAACGCTTTGATGGTTGAATCCCGGGTCGACGCTCTGAAGTCTCGAAAAGCCTTTGATCAGCAAGCCGGCGCCACTCATCAGCACCAGCGCAAGCGCGACTTCGACCACCACGAGACCACTGCGAACCCGGCGGCCGCGCGCGTTTCCCATCAGCGACTTGCCCGCTTCCTTCAACACGTCATTCAGGTTCTGTCTCGAAGTCTGAACCGCCGGCACAAGGCCAAAGAGAATTCCCGACACGATCGACGCCGCCAGCGCAAACGCGAGCACTTTCGGATCGACGCCGATTTCATTCGCGCGAGGAATGCCCTGGGGATTCAAGCTGACGAGCGCTTGAGTTCCCCACATTGCGATTAAGACTCCTAGCGCTCCTCCGATCAAAGATACCAAGACGCTCTCGGTGAGAATCTGTCTGATCAGTCGCAGCCGGCCCGCTCCCATCGCCATGCGTATCGCGATCTCGCGCTCCCTTGCAGCCGCGCGCGCCAGCAGAAGATTGGCTACATTGCTGCACGCAATCAAAAGAACAAAGCCGACGGCGCCAAACAAAATCAGGAGCGCGGGCCTTATGTTTTGAACGATCGCGTCGTGAACTGGAACCACTGAAACGCCCCAGCCGGTGTTCAGATCAGGGTACTTTTCGGCGAGCCGCGCGGCAATCGCACTCATCTCGACCTGAGCTTGTTGACGAGTAGTGCTGGGCGCGAGTCGGCCGATGACCTGTATCTCGTGCAGGTTTCGATCGGCGCCATTGTACTGAATCGCCAGCGGGAGCCACAGTTCAATATTAGGCCGATAGTCGTTGGGCATGATCCCGACTACGGTCGTCGGCGCGCCGTTGAGCGTGACTATGCGGCCCAGGATGTCAGAGCTACCGCCGAAGCGTCGCTGCCAAAGTCCGTATGACAGCAGCGCCACCTTCGCGCCGCCGGGCTTGTCTTCGTCTTCAAGAAACGTGCGGCCGGCAAGCGGTTCGACGCCAAGCGTTTGGAAGTAGTCCGACGTCACCTTCTCGCCCTGAAGCTTTTCCGGTTGTTCGATTCCGGCCAGGCTCACGACGAAGAGTTTGCGAGCGCCCATTGATCCAAAGACGTGGTTCTGCTCTTTCCAATCTCTGTAGTTGAGAGTCGATGCCGGTATCGCGGGATTCGGCAGCTTGGCGTTGGTCTCGAACGCGAAGACCAGCCGGTCAGGCTCTTTGAACGGAAGCGACTTGAGCAGCACGCCGTTGACGACGCTGAACAGCGCGGTGTTGGCGCCGATGCCCAGCGCCATCGTGATGACCGCTACAAGTGTGAAGCCCGGATTCTTCGCGAGCATTCGGATGCCGAAGCGCAGGTCCTGTAAGAGTGTTTCCATCACGTCTCCAATAACGAGGCGGCGTTTCGTAACGAGGCGGCGTTTCGCGCAAAGACGCAAAGTCCCGCAAAGCCGCAAAGCCGCAAAGCAATCCTATTTCAGATACTTCTCGGGGAGCGGATTGTCAGTGCTTTCTCCTTGCCAGAACACGGTGACGATCCACCATCTCTTGCCGTCGTTCATGAGTTGAATGCTATTGATGCCCCGAGCGAAGGGCTTCGAATCGTCAGCCTTGTGGCGTGATTCATAGGTGCTGAATAGGTGAGCGATGTTACCGAAGCGCTCGGTGCGCCGCGCGATCTCACGTTCGAAGAATCCGGTATCTTCAAGGAACTTGGCCGAACCGGCGATGTAATCGTCGACGGTCATCGCGCGGTTCCCCATTTCCCCGTTCGCTCGTCTACCAACGGGGATCAAGCGGCCGTAGGACACGAACAGTGAGCGCATCCTGTCCCAGTCACGCTTCTTCCCGGCAGGCCCTGAAATGACGTCATAGAGTGCCGCGACGATCGAATCCATCGATGCAACGTCCGAGGCGTTTGCGCTTGGTGCCGCCGGTTTGTCTGCCGCTTGCTGCTTCGGATCGCTCGGAAGGCCCGTAAGGTTGGAAGCCGTCACGCTCCCGCAACTGAAAACCATAAGCATTGCTGCATACGTTAACGTTCTTGCTTTGACATCGGACCAGATTGGTCTCTTCATTTCTTATCTTTTGGGTCGGCGGCCGCGGCAACCGAATTCAACATGCGATTCAGCGCTGCGCGGTCAAACATCCGCCCGCCGAAGAAAACGGCGGTAATCTTGCGCGTGTTGTTGATGTCTACCAACGGGTTCGCGCTGAGCACCACAAGGTCTGCGATCTTGCCCTTCTCGACTGTGCCCACTGAGTTGTTGAGTTCGAAAAAGGTCGTCGGATTTTTTGTCGCAGCCTGAATCGCTTCCATCGGGGTCAGCCCGGCTTTCACAAGCAGCGCCATCTCGTCGTGAACTCCCCAGCCGGGAAACAACAGCGGGTTCGCGCCGAAGTCCGAGCCGGTCATCAGCTTCACGCCCGCCCGCTGCATCGCGCCGATGATCTCCAGGTACTTGTTCACCAGTTTCTTTTCAGCAGCAAGGCGCTCGGGAGAACGGTTTTTGAGATGGGCGTTGCTCTTAGGGTCCCAGTATTCAAGGATGTATCGCGGCATATACTTCAAGCGATCGATGGATTTCGGATAATAGTCTTCAAATGAAGCATTGTTCTGCCACACGATGACCGTAGGGGTGACCCACGTGTTGTTCTTCACGAACTTCGCAAACAGCGCGTCGGCTTTCTTATTATCGAACGTCGCCAGCATCGTCTCGATGTAAGAGCGCCGCTGCTCGACGGGAGTCGCTCCGGCTTCGCGAAGCTCATCGACTTTTTTCCTGACCGCCTCGCGATCGGAACACGCCTCGACTATTTGCAGAAGATGTTCTTCGCTCGCCTGTCCGGCGTCGGAGGCTTCTTCAGGGGTCACGGCATCGGGAACGTGTCCCGCGAATGGAATCTTGAGTTTCTTCGCCTCGTCGGCGATCGCAAAGTAAGCGTCGCGCGAAAGTCCGGAATATACCTTGATAAAATCGGCGCGCTGCCGCCTCAGATCGCGCACGGCTTGCCGTCCCTGCTCCGGGGTTGAAATTGCAACTGAGCCCGGCCACATAGGCTTTGGTCCATCGAGCAAGGGGCCGCAAGCTCTTATGTGAGGCCCGATCAACACGCCGGCGCCGATGCGGTTTCTCCAGTCCTGCAACAGTCTCAGATCGCCGCCCATGTCGCGAATTCCAGTCACACCGTTTGCGATCAGCAGCGTAAGCAGAGACGCTTTCTGTTGCTCACTCGGATGCAACGGCCACAACTCTGGATCGTCCGGATGTGCGTGCATGTCCCACAAACCCGGGATCACGAACGAGCCGGTCGCGTCGATAATTCTGGCCTGATGTGGAATAGGTATGCCCTTGCCGATATCCGCGATGCGGTAGCCGGCGAGCACGAGAGTTACGTCGGATTTGGGAGGCGCACCTGTGCCGTCGATCACCGTGACGTGAGTCAAAGCTATGATGCTTAATCCGGTGCGCGGCGGGGCTTGGGCCAGCGTCAGCGCGGCGAACATCAACAGCCCAATCAGCAGGAAAATACGTTTCACAAGACGCCCTTCTAGCAGGTAATGGCCGATCACAGTTTCACTCTCAAGACGATGGGATCGGCAAGCTTATCTGCCGGACCAAGTTGTCCCTTCTCGTCTACGAGCCCCCACTGGCTGTTGGCAATAAAATAAAAGCTGTCCTTCACAAGCACGCCCAGCGTGGGCTCATCAAACAGCGGATTGTTGGCTTCGATGACCTGCAAGCGCCCGACACGTTTGAAGTCATCGCTCAAAAATATTCGAACCACGCGCCACGGCGCTACGCCATTCTGCACCCCGATCAAACTTCCGTTGTAGAAGTACAGCCCGTCTATTCCCAGCAAGGTCGCGCCCTCGAGCGGCGGCAGATGCACGACCTTCTTTGTTCTAACATCGATATCGAACAGACCGGTTGAATAGTCTGCCATGAAAAGATGCCGTTCGTCGCCGGAGAACGCGAGACCTTGAGGTGAGACGAACCCGTCGTTCTCAAGAAACAATTCGATTTCATCGTTCTCCGGATGAATAACGTAAACGGCCGGAGTCAGACTGTCGGTTGTGAACACGTCGCCGTTCGAGGCAATAGTGAGGTCGCCAAGCGCGTGCGGTTTCGGCTTGTTGGGCAGCAGGTATCGCTTGATCAGCTTTCCAGTCTTCAAATCAAATTTCAGTACGGCGGAACTGTTCTCTTCTTCCCTCTTGAAGTTGACCATCTGCGGAAACGCTGTCGTAGTAGCCCACAAAAGCCGCCGCTTCGCGTCGACTTTCATGCCGAGCACGCTCCACAGACCGGCTTGCTCATCGGCGAGAGTCCTCACCTCGCCGCTCTTGTTGATGGCAAGAATCTTTCGTTTGTGAATGCTGCTAACGAAGAAGGTTTCGCTGGCGGGATCGTACGCCAGCCCTTCGGTGATCAGCCCTTTCTCGTGGATCGTGAATGCAGTCGTGCTGTTTATGACCGGCGCCTTGTTGCTCTCAAACTTCCTGAGCACGTCCTTGAACGCTTCACTTTCCTTGATCGAATCAAAGTCGGCGTCCTTCTCAGGATGAAGCGCCAGTCCCATCGCGGCAACTTTCGAAAGCCACGCGATCGCATCGGACTTCTTACCCTGAAGCGCCGAGATCGCAGCGATGTTGTAGAACAATGTCGGGTGATCGGGAATCAGATCGAGAGCCTTCTTCAAGTTATCGATGGCCAGGGCATAGTCCTTCGCCTTGTAAGCCGCGGCGGCTTGCTGGCGGTAGTATCGTGCGGTCTTAGGCGAGTCTTCGTTAGCCGCCGCCCGATGCTGAACTATTAGCGCAACAGCGCCAACGACCAACAGCGCTGATACGCTCACCTTAAGCCTGGACACAATCCGTTTCCTCAAATCGAAACTCCTGCGGCTGGAGGATGCGACACCTAACAATGCAAACACGACGCGTCCAAGAGAAGAGGTTTGTGATGAAATGCATTCCGGTTGTGATCAAGCGGCCGTTTCGAGGAACGAGGGTTGAGGACCAGGCTCGAGGATGGAGGATAGAAGATCGAGAATAGCGCCCTCGGCACCTCCTCTATCTTCTATCCTCGATCCTCCATCCTCTCCTTCATTCGTGTCGCAGCGCTACCATTGGGTCAACCTTTAGGGCGCGCCTCGCAGGGATGAAACTGGCTCCCAGAGCCACTCCTGTCAGCAGCAGCGAAATTACTATGAACGTGATCGGATCGGTCGCGCTCACTCGGTAGAGCAGGCTCGACATCACACGCGTTACAGCGAAAGAGCCCAGCAGCCCTGCCGCCACACCGATAACGGCAAGCGCCATTCCCTCTCCTAGCACGAGCCGCAAGATGTCGCCAGGCTGGGCCCCCAGCGCCATACGGATCCCAATCTCACGCGTTCGCTGTGCAACCGAAAACGCCATCACACCGTAGACGCCCACCGCCGCCAGCGCCAGCGCGAGCGTCGCGAACACACCCAGCAAAATCGCGAGAAAGCGCGGCTGGGCCACTGAGCGCCACACAACCTCCTCCATCGTGCTGAAGTTCTCGACCGGTTGATCCTTGTCGATGGAATGCACCAGCGCGCGCAACGGCCCCGCCAGAGCAATGGCCTCGGAGTCTGCTCGCGCCACCAGCACCAACTGCGAGGACCGCTCAGGAAATGGAAGGTACATTTCCGGTTCATACTCCGCCTCCAACCCGGCGTGCTTGATGTTGCCCACGACTCCGACGATTGTAGGCCCCGAGTCCCCAAACAGAATTCGCTTCCCGACGGGGTCTTCGTCAGGCCAGAATCGGCGGGCCAATGTCTCGTTGACAATCACGGCATCGGCCGGGTCCTTTGCATCGCGCGTCTCGAACGTCCGCCCGGTCCGCAGGGGAATTGCCATTGTGCGAAAGTAGTCTGGGCTAATAAGCCGCAGGCTAGCCCAATTGGCGTCGGCGTTTTCACGCCCCTCGATGCCGAAACTGTTCTTAGATTCATTGCCGCTCAGAGGAAGGATTGTTGTAAGCGCAACGGAGCGCACACCGGGTAAGCTCTCGGCACGCTCGAGAAGCTGCTGAAAAAACTCCGTTCGCCGGTTTGCCTGCCGATACTTGTACTGAGGGAGCGATATCTCCATCGTCAGCAGATTCTCGGTCCGAAACCCGGGGTCAACTGAAAGCAACCTGAGGAAACTTCGGCCCAACAACCCGGCGCCGACGAGCAGAATCAGCGACAGAGCGATCTCGGAGACGACCAGCAAGCCGCGCAAAATGCGACGTGAGCTCACGCTTGAACCGCTGCCTTCTTTGAGCGTTTCCTGCAGATCAACACGCGTAGCCTGGCGGGCCGGCGCCAGGCCGAAGAGTAACCCTGTAAACAAGCTAACGATCAGCGTGAACCCGAGCACCCTCCCATCAATTCTGATCTCCTCGATTCGGGGAAGATTCGATGGTGACAATGCTCGGAGCGCGTCGATCCCCCACAATGCGAGCAGTAGGCCCAGCCCTCCGCCGAGCAAGGCTAATAGCGTGCTCTCGGTGAGCAACTGCTGGATCACCCGCCGGCGGCCCGCGCCCAACGCCACACGGATGGCGATCTCCTTTTGTCGAGTTGCGCCGCGTGTCAGCAGGAGGTTGGCCACGTTCGCACAGGCGATCAGTAGCACAAACCCCACTGCGGCCAGCAGCACCAGCAAGCCCAGTCTGATGTTGCCGACCAGTTTGTCTCGCAAAGACACCAGGCTCACTCCCCAGCCGGAGTTCGACTGCGAGTATTCATTCTCAAGTTGCTGGGCGAGCGTCCCCATTCCCGCCCGGGCTTGCTCCAGCGACATCCCAGGCTTCAGTCTCGCGACCACCTGCAGGAATCGCGCGCCGCGCATTTGCTGAAGCGGCGCGGGCACGTCGAGGGGCGTCCAGAGATCCGCATCCTTGAGGAAGCGAAAGCCCGCCGGCATGACACCGACTACTGTGAATGGAGAGCCGTCGAGCGTGAGGGTCCGGTCCAAGACGGCAGGATCTCCGCCGAAGTGACGCTGCCAGAAGCCGTGGCTGAGAACGACCACCTTTCTCTGGCCGGGCTTCTCTTCTTCCTCCAGAAAGGTGCGCCCAAGGATCGGTTCAGCTCCCAGCATGGTGAAAAACGCCGAGGAGACGCACTGGCCGGTGACCCGCAGAGGTTCGTCCTCGCCGACTAGAGTGAAGTACTGAATTCGGAAGGCTGCGAGGTGCTCGAAAACCTGGTTCTGTTCCTTCCAATCAGTGAAGTTCGGGAAAGAGGCTCCGACTGGCTCGTTGGAGAATTTCGGGTTCGCCTCAAGAACCGCCACCAGTCGATCAGCCTCCTTGAAGGGCAGCGGCTGGATCAGGACGCCGTTCACCACGCTGAAGATGGCGGTGTTGGCTCCGATGCCGAGGGCCAGCGTGATCACCACGACGACGGTGAAGCCGGGCTTCTTGAACAACATCCGAATCGCGTATCGCAGATCTTGCAGTAAGGTTTCCATTATTGCTCCTCTCGGTTCAGGGTTCAGGGTTCGTGGTTCAGGGTTAGGAATCAAACGGGGTGCCGCTTAAAGCCATCACTCACAACCAAAAACCCAAAACCCTGAACCGATGTCTATTCGTGCCTCAGTGCGACAACCGGATCGACTTTCATGGCTCGCCGCGCCGGCACATAGCACGCCACCAGCGCTACCAGAATCAGCAACAGAGAGATGCCAGCGAAAGTGGCGGGATCAGTCGCGCTGACTCCAAACAGCAGACTCGATATTGTGCGAGTCAGAGCGAATGAAGCGGCCAAACCGATTGTCACGCCGATCAGAGTCAGTAACATTCCTTGCCCGACTATCAGCTTGAATATGTCTGTCTGCCCCGCTCCTACCGCGATTCGAACGCCGATCTCGTGGGTTCGCTGAGCCACTGAGTAAGAGATCACCGCGTAGAGCCCGATGGATGTAAGCAGCAGAGCAAGACCCGCGAAAGCTCCAATCAAAGCAGCGTTGAATCGCGGTTCCCTGAGCGCCGCGCCGACCATTTGATCCACCGTCGATACATTCGTTGCCGACACATCCTCATCCAGATCCGACACTCGGCTTCGAACCGCGGCGACGATACTCGTCGGGTCGGCGTTCGTGCGAAGCGCAAAGTAAGATGCCCAGCGCGGTCTCTGCATGTATGGCCAATAGATCTCGGGCTCGATGGCTTCGCCTATCTCAAAGCGTCTGACGTCGCCTACGACTCCCACTATCTCGACCTCTTGTTTGTCGCGAACCAGCATTATCTTCTTGCCGAGCGGATCTTCTCCGGGAAAGAATCGCCGCGCCATCGTCTGGTTGATGATTGCAACCTCCGGCGCGCCGGCCTTATCGCGGTCGGTGAACTCTCTCCCGGCAAGCAGCGGAACCTGCATCGTGTGAAAATAGTCCGGTCCGACGTTGTAATAACGCGCTTGTGGATACTCTCCGGATGCCGGCACTGTTTGGCCTTCGGCCAAGAGTTCTACCGGCTCGTAGCCGCCGAATTCCGGACCGGCCGAGGTTGCGCCAACCGACTCAACTCCGGGGATTGATCGGAACTCCTGCGTCGCGCGCTCATAAAAAGCGGAAACTGCATTTCGATCTTTGTATTTGTCAGACGACAGGAACAATTGAACCGTCAGCAGGTTCTGCGGATTGAACCCGGGCCGCAGGGTTACGAGGCGAACAAACGATTGTCCCAGCAAGCCGGCGCCGACCAGAAGCACCAGCGCCAGGGCGACCTGCGAAACGACCAACAGCCCGCGCAGTCGCGATCGCAATCCCGCCGCTGAGCCCCTTTGCCCTTCTTTCAGATGTTCGACGAGATTAACTCTCGAAGCCCCGATTGCCGGCGCAAGACCGAAAACCACACCCGTCAGTAATGAAAGCGACAGAGCGTAAACGGCGACGCCTGCGTCCAGGCCCACCTGGTCCAGGCGAGGAATGTTACGCGGACTGATCGCCACAAAAAGATCAACAACCCAGAAAGCCAGCAGTACTCCGACCGCGCCGCCGGCAATCGCGAGAACCACCGCTTCGGTAAGTAGCTGGCGAATCAGAGACAGCCGCCCAGCCCCGAGCGCCGCGCGAATCGCGAACTCCTTCCGGCGCGTTGCGGAACGCGCGAGCAAAAGGTTCGCGACGTTCGCGCAAGCTATGAGCAGCACCATTCCTACCGCGCCGAGAAACACCAGCAGCGCAGGTCGCACGTCGCGAACCTGAGCGTCTTCCACCGAGGTGATCGATACGTTGTAGCCCGCATTGTCCTTCGGGTACTGCGCGGCCAATTGCCGCTCGATCCCGTCCATTTCTGCCTGCGCCGCTGCGATTGAGACGCCCGGCTTCAGCCGCGCATACACTTGCCGGTTGCGAACATGGCGTTCGAGGTATTGATCGGGATCGACAGAGACAGGAGCCCATATATCGAATCGCCCAAGGCTCAACGCGTTAAGCGATGGCGGCAGAACTCCAACTATCGTGAAGCTCTCGTTATCGAGGATTATGGATTGACCAATGATGCTTGATTCGCCGCCAAATTTCGCCTGCCAGTAACCATTGCTGATAAGCACTACGTGATCGCTGCCGCGTTGATTGTCTTCCGGAAGAAACAGCCGGCCCGCGACCGGCTTCACACCCAGTGCAGCGAAGAGTCCGGGAGATGCGATCCCGGAGGACACTCCAAGCCGGCCCTCGGGCGTGGTAATCCTGAAATGCCAGTCCCTCCACGCGCCAAACTGCTCGATGGTTTTGCTCTGCTTTTCCCAGTCTTCAATGTTGCGCGGCGAGACGGGGCCACTCCTTGGCTTCTCCGGGTTGGCCTCGACGAGCCGCATCAGCCGACTCGATTCCGGGAAGGGCAAGCTGGTGAGCAATACTCCCTTAACGAAGCTGAAGATTGCAGTGTTGGCGCCGATGCCAAGCGCGAGGATGAGAACTACAACAACGCTGAACCCGGGATTGCGAACAAGTGTCCGAAATGCGTAGCGAAGATCTTGAAGGAAAGTTTCCATCATCCACCTCCCACTAATAATCCAGCGTGATAAAGAATGTAAGGCGCGATTACTGACAAGCGCCTGCTCGATTCGTGTTCACTTCCGTTCAACTCGTATCCCGATCCGATCATGTGATCGACACAGGGCGTTTCGGTAATGGTTCACCCTGCCTTTAGCGACCTTGACCAGCGGAGAAGGAACCGCTGATTTGCGCTGATGTTCTCTCGCTGATCTGCGCTGATCCGCGCACCGAAGGCAGCGTGAATCAGCGGTTCCTTCTCCCCGGCAAGACGAACTGAACCATTACCGACATTTCAAACGCCAACTCAACGAATGCGCCGGCCACCTGAATAAAAACGAGGGCCAGCCGCACGTAGAAAATTACGTGCACAACACCAGCAGCGTAGCGTCGTCCTGAAACTCTCCGCCGCTGAAATCCATTACAGCTTGCACGATTCGATCTCGCAATGCTTCCGCGTTGAGTTCTCTATTCGCAATCAACAATTCGATCAGACGGTCCTCGCCGAACTCATCCGCCGACGAGTTTCTTAGCTCGGTAACACCGTCGGTGAACAGCAGAAGCCGATCGCCGGAGCCGAGTTCGATCCGCGCATCTGTGTAATGCCAACTCCGAAACGGACCCAGCACCGCATCAGCGGGATCGAGCCTCTCGAGCGAGCCGTCGCTACGCAGCACCATCCCCGCGTTATGTCCGGCATTGGTGTACGTCAGCGTCTTCTGCTCAGTGTCTACGATCGCGTAAAAGAACGTGATGAACTTGTCTTCGCCCGTGCTGCTCGACACGACGCGGTTCACCTTCGCGCATAGCTCGGATGGTGAAACCGTTTCTGATGCGAACGCATGAACGGCGGCTTGCACGTTCGACATCAACAGAGCCGCGGGCATCCCTTTGCCTGAGACATCCGCAATGCATAACGCGGCTTTGCTCTCGTTGAACTTCAACACATCAAAGTAATCACCGCTGACGGTGCGAGCCGGTCTCCAGGCCGCGGCGATTCTGCAGCCCTCGATCTGAGGAATCTCGTTTGGCAGAAGCCGCCGCTGAATGCTGCGCGCTTCGACAAGTTCACGTTCCTGTTCCGTTTTGAGCCGCGCGCTCTTCCGCAGCACGTAACCCATCTCGATTTGAGTTCGCAGGATTGAGAGCAGCCGGTTGTTTTCCCACGGCTTCAACACGAAATCGCGCACGCCTCGGCGCATCGCTTCAACTGCAAGCTCGACGCTTCCCCACGCGGTCATCACGACGATTGGCAGAGTGCTGTCGACGGCCTGAACCCGCGACAACAAATCGAGCCCTTCCTGACCCGACGTCGTGTCGCGCGCGTAATTCAGGTCCATCAACAGCAGATCAAAATCGTTTGACTTCAAAGCCTTGATCACATCGGAAGGGGTGGTTACCGCCTGGGTCTCGTAGCCCTCGCCCTTCAGCAACAGACGGAGCGCTTCAAGCACATCGGGCTGATCGTCAGCGATCAGAGTTCGCGGAGCAGTAGGAATTACAGCAGACATAACTAAAACCTCACTAGTACCTGGCCGCTTGCTAGCCAAGCCGCGTGCCAAAGTGGTTGTCTGAATAAGTGCTTAAATGATTTGTGTTAGGCGGTGCTGGAGCGGCGGCGGTTAGATGGTTGTGTTCACTTGCGGGAAAGCGCTTTCCCAGAAGCAGCATTAAACCCGAGTTCGCGTCTTTGCGGGACTTTGCTGCTTTGCGCGAAACCGATCCCGAAAATATTGTCTCGCGAAAAGACCCAAAGTCCCACGAAGACGCCGAGATTGGCGAGGCGATCACTCGCATCGCAAGGCGTTCATCGGGTCAACCTTCGTTGCGCGGCGCGCTGGGATGTAGCTCGCTAACAATGCGACGGAGACAAGCAACGCGGAAACGAAAGCGAACGTCACGGGATCCGTAGCGCTCACTCCATAGAGCAAGCTCGATAACACCCGGCTCAACGCCAGAGCGCCTGCGAGTCCGATCACTACGCCTGCCAGCACGAGAGTCATCCCGCTTCCAACGATCAGCTTGATTACATCCGACGTTTGCGCTCCAAGTGCCATTCGAATACCGATCTCGTGAACTCGCTGCGTCACCGCATAAGACATCACGCCGTACATTCCAACCGCAGCAAGAACCAGCGCGAGAGTGGCGAATACTCCCAACAGCAGCGCGTTCGAGCGACGCGGCGAAACTGAATCCGAGACGTATTCGTTCATCGTCTTTATGTCAGTCACCGGCTGATCCTTATCGACCGCCCATACTTCGTCGCGGATCGCCGGGATGAGCGCTTTCGGATCAACACCCGTGCGAACCACGAGCGTCATGCTCCCCATGCTCGTGGATGGAAACTGCGGATAAGGCACATACACACAAGGCCGCGCGTCCGATTCGAGCGTGGTGTCGCGAACGTCTCCGGCGATTCCGACAATCGAGAGCCACGGCCGCGTCGAGTCTCGCCCGCCGAGCTTGACGCGCTTGCCGATTGCATCTTCGTTCTCAAGAAATCGGCGCGCCAAGCTCTCGCTCACGATCGCGACTCCGGTTGAAGCTTGATTGTCCCTATCAGTGAAATGGCGACCCTTGATGAGCGGAATGCCGAGCGCCTTGAAATAGTCGGGACTGATCATTCGCCTGTCTGCCGAGAGGTCTTCATTCGCCGAGGCCGGCTCGCGGCCTTCGATCGAGAAGCCGCCTGCGTACACGCCGCCGCTCAAAGGCGCCGATGAGATCAAGCCCGCAGACTCGACTCCAGGTAAAGCTTCGACTCGGTGTGTCACGTCTTCAAAGAAAGCGATTTGCTGATGCAGACTCGGGTACTTTGATCCGAGCAACGCGATATTCATGGTGAGCGCGCGATTAGCTTTAAAGCCTGGATCGACCTTGAGCAGATGCGCGAGGCTCTTGATCATCAACCCCGCGCCGATCAACAGCACCAGCGACAACGCGACTTCTGCAATCACGAGCACGCTGCGAACGCGACTCGCACGTTGCCCGCCTGACAGACCGCGAGACCCTTCCTTCAGCGCCTCGGTGAGATTGATCTTCGAAGCTTGCAACGCGGGCGTCAGTCCGAACAGCAAGCTCGTCAGCAGCGCAATCGCTACAGTGAAGCCAAGCACCCTCACGTCGATGCTGACCTCACTCGCGCGCGGCAGGGTTTCGCGACCGAGCGACAACATCGCTTTGACGCCCCAGAAACTCAGCAGCGTTCCGGCGATTGCACTCGCCAGCGAGAGCAGCAGCGCCTCGATCAGCAGTTGACGCACGACGCGACCGCGGCTTGCGCCGAGCGCGGTTCGAATAGCGATCTCCTTCCGCCGCGCCGAAGATCGCGTGAGCAAGAGGTTGGCGACGTTCGCGCATGCGATCAACAAGACGAGAGCAACTGCGCCCATCAACACCAGCAGCGCGACTCTCGAGTTGCCGACTACTTGCTCGCTTAGCGAAACGACCTTCGCGCCGATTCCCTGGTTCTCGGAATACGCTTGCTCGAGCCGCGCGGCAATCGCGTTCATCTCAGCTTGAGCTTGATCTTGAGTCACGCCCGGCTTGAGTTTCGCGATCACCGAAAGCTGATGGTTCGCACGCTTCCTGTTAATGAAGTCGTCCGTCAGCGTCATCGGTCGCCATAGCTCTGTCTGTGATGACACCCCAACGAAGTAGGGCAACTCGTGACCGCGCGGAAACTGGAAGTCTTCGGGTGCAACGCCGATTACAGTGTAACTTTCGCCGTCGAGCGTCATCGGCTTCCCCACAATGTCTTCCGCGCCACTGAAGCGCCGCTGCCAAAGCGCGTAGCTTATGACCACTACTTTGTTCGCGCCGGGTTTTTCTTCGTCGTCTCGAAACGCGCGGCCGAGCTTCGGCTCAATGCCCATCAATCGGAAGAAGTTTGGAGAGACGCTGGCGCCGCTGATTCGTTCAGGCTCACCCGAGCCCGACAGATTGAAACGCGAGACACCAAGCGCAGAGACATATTCGAAGACGCTGCCCTGCTCTCGCCAATCCATGAAGGTTCCGGGCGTGACGGGCAGGGTGTCGATACCGATCTGGAATCGAGGATTGGTTTCCCACAGCATCACGAGCCGATCTGAGTTGGGATAAGGAAGCGGGCGAATCAGCACGGCATTGACTACAGTAAAGATCGCAGTGTTAGCTCCGATGGCAAGGGCGAGCACGATGACAGCAACCGCCGTGAAGCTGGAAGTCTTGATGAGCGACCGAGCGCTGTAACGAATGTCTTGAAGGATGCTCTCCATTGAACTAACCACGCGCGATGCCTGTGAGGGCAATACTAGCGCAAGAGGATTATCTGTGTGAACCTCCGAGGATGCCACCAGCCCGTTCACGCTTTAGGCGACACAAAGCCGAGTCGAGATACCGATGCTCAAGAGAGCCACCTTCACGGGTCGGCAAGACCGGTCGCCAAACAGCGGTCTCGGCGAATCGGCTATCGCTTGGCGGCGAGAAAGAAGGCCAGCGCCTCATGCCGCTTCGTTGTGCTAAACTGCAAGCTGTAAGAGGTTGAAAGGGAGCCACAGAAATGAATCAACCGAGTACCTTGTCAGATGGCGACTTCGCTCATCGAGCAGCGGATGAATTGCCTATTGATCGTCCGCGCTGTTCCGGTTTCGTGCTTCAGAAAATCGATGTCCCAGCCGCACTGGCCGTGCTTGACCGTTTTCTGGAAGAGGATGAGGCTGAACAGCGGGAGACATTCGAGTACTTGAAACGCACCCTAGATGAAACCCGCGCGGCACACGGCGAAAGGCCGCTCTTCCCAAATGAGTAGAGTCATTCTGCTGGATGCCGGCCCGCTCGGCATCGTCTCCAACCCTCGCTTCTCATCACAAACCCTTGCCTGCCATCAATGGGTGAAGGAAAGACTCACCAGTGGCGCGCAGGTCCTGATTCCTGAAATAGCGGATTACGAGGTCAGGCGTGAATTGCTGCGTGCGAACAAGA
>JADGNW010000035.1 GCA_017883315.1 Blastocatellia bacterium
CTGCAGACGCGCTGTGTCAATAAGCACTTTGAGGTTCGGATCGTTTATGAAAGAGGCGCGTTCAGTAGCACTCATCATTATTCCTCGATAGCGGTTTGAATTCTGTGAGCGGGGAATATACAAGAGCACGAGGCGAAGAGCAAAGGGCACAGGTCAGAAGGCAGTAGGCGGAAGGCGGAAAGCAGAAGGCGGTAGGCAGCCTGCTTACCGCTCCCCTGCCTACCAACTGCCTTCTGCCTACCGCCTTCTGCCTTCCGCCTTCTGCCTTCCGCTTTCCGCCTTCTGACTTCTGATCTCTGGCCTCT
The DNA here is from genome assembly GCA_017883315.1 of Blastocatellia bacterium. Lineage (GTDB taxonomy): Bacteria > Acidobacteriota > Blastocatellia > UBA7656 > UBA7656 > Onstottus_A. Next base: position 306 of record JADGNW010000035.1, read on the forward strand.
GACTTCTGCCTTTTGTGCTACACTGCATCAAAAACAAATCCGTCAGGCAGGCGCATCGATGAAAAGGTTACTTGTAGGGCTTCTACTAGTTGGCTTCAGTTTGAACAGCCAAGGTCGCTCGGAAGTTAGCTCGGAGGTTAGCTCGCAGGCTGGCGCACCGGCGCAACAGATTCCGCTGCTCTCCGATCTGTTCTCGCGTTACGAAGAGTTCAATCGTCTCTACTCGGAAAAACGCAAGGCCGGCGCCAACCTCTCGGCAGTGGAGCCGCTGCGCAAGCGAGGCGAGGAAGCTTTCAAACGAGGCGACATCCCGGGCATTCTCGAGGTTGTCGGCGAAGGTCAGGCGCTGCTGACGGGCAAGAAGTGGGACGATCGCCAACGGTTCATCTCATCGCTCACTCTCGAAGTCGATCGACTGGTCATCGAGCCAACTCAGGCGCTCCAGGTTTCGCTCACGCGAATGTTCCCGGTGAACATCGACAAGGTGTTCACACCAGCACCGACTGTGACCTTTGTGATCGCATCCGGCGAAAATGATTCAAGACCTCGAGAGACAAAGACGGCTAAGCAGCCCACGCAGCCGACGATCATCGCTCAATGGCTGCCAATCGCTGAGACCAGCAGCAATGCGTCGCGCCGACTGCTGTTGCCGGATGGCGCATACGAAGTAGTTGCGAGCATAGAAGTCGCGGGCCAGAAACTCGCCGAGATCAAGCGGCCGATCTACGCGATCGGCAACTTCACCGATAGCGTGGCGCAAATGTCCAAAACGATCGCGGGTCTCAAGGGCTCAGCCGACGCGAAGATCAAAGCGCTGGCTGCAACGCCGGAGTTTCAGCTTCAGCGCCTCGCTCAGTTGAACAAGTCGAGAGGCGAGGTCGATCTAAATCCAAACGAAGAAATCGATCGCATCGAGGCGGAACTCTCTGCGCTCGCAAAGGGCCTGAATCCGTTTGCAAACGCGCGCGGTGAAATCGAGCGCGCTTATCAAGCGTCAGATGGAAAGCTGGTGCCCTATCGTTTGTATGTGCCGAAGAGCTACGACGGAGCAATCGCGAAGCCGCTGGTGGTTATGCTGCACGGCGCGCTTGGTGATGAGCGCTACTATTTCAGCGGGCTGTTTGACCCGGCGGTTATCGAAGGCGAAGCCGAGCGGCGAGGCTACGTCCTGGCCGGCGTCAACGGCCGAGGCCGTTTCGCGAATTACAGCGGCCCGAGTCTCGACGATGTGTTTGAGGTTACTAACGCCGTGACTCGCGATTACAAGATCGATGCGTCGCGGATATATTTGACGGGACATTCGACTGGCGGATTTGGAGTATGGATCGCGGCATCGAGCAAGCCGGAGAGATTCGCCGCCGTAGCCGCGGTGTCGGGCGGTCCGCCCGCGCAAGGCGACGCTCTGACTTCGTTGTTGGGACGACTGAAGGGCCTGCCGGCGATGATAGTTCACGGCGCGCAAGACGGAATAGTGCCGGCCCAACTCTCGCGAACTATGACAACCGCCGCTGAGAAAGCCGGGCTTAAGGTCAGCTATCTCGAGGTCCCGGAGGGCGATCATATGAGCGTTGTCGCTTCGACGTTTCCGGCGATCATGGATTTCTTTGATAAGAGTTCAAAGCCGGACGTGAAGTAAGTCTACAAGTCTGAAACAGCCTCCGCCGATGTACATCTCCGCTGAAATCATTCGCGAACTCGAGAAGAAATATGGCAGGCCTGAAGAACTCTCGTTTGCCTACAAGATGACGCAAACCGAGTTCGAGCTCGTGCGCGCAAGTCAGAAGCATGGACGCGCACACGACGTGACGCTCTTCATCCACGATCACGGCGATCACGGCGATGACGGCCGCGTAGTGGTCATCAGGAAGCCGATGTATCCGGCGGGCGCTTATCGCGCTCCGTCAGGTGGCGTCGCCCCTGGTGAGACATTCGAGCAAGGCGCGCTGCGTGAAGCATACGAGGAGACCGGGCTGATGGTCTCTCTCGAAAAATACATCATCAGGGCGCGAGTATGTTTCTCGAACGCCGCTCGCTCGATCGACTGGACCTCGCATGTTTTTACGTCAAGTTCGGCCGGTGGAGAGCTCGATCCAATCGACACTCACGAGATTGCCGAGGCGCGATGGGTCACAGTTGCTGAGATGATGGGCAGCGTCAGAGACGCATTGCTGGCGAGCGGCTCAACGGGCTTGAGATACCGATCGGAGCTGGCGGACGCTGTCGTGCGAAGGCTGGTGGAAGAGCGCTTATTGCCCGCTTCTTCAACATCGAATGTGCCTCTGGTATAATTCCCAAGAGTCGTTGAACCTGATCACCTCCATTTATCTCTATCGATTTGACCATGTGAAGGAGTTGCGATGTACGAACCATCTCGAGAACGTTTCGAAAGCTATTCGAGGGCGCGCCAGACCAAGTTGATTCTAACGCTCGCGGCAGTAAGCTGCCTGTCGATCGGAGTCGCCGTCGGTGTGATCGTAAGCACCACGGCGCGAGCGCGGGCTGAAGACAACCGGCTTGCAATCAGCAACTCGCCGATGACGCCCGACGCATTGTCGGCAGTCTTCGCGCGAGTCGCTCGGGATGTCGAGCCTTGCGTGGCCCACATAAAAGTTTACGAGAGTGAAGTGTACCCGCGCGAAGGCACCGGCTCGGGCGTCATCGTGAATTCGGAGGGCTTCATTCTAACGAATGCGCATGTTGTGGCGCGTGCGATCAAGATCAGGGTCAAGCTCGCGGATGGAACCGAAAACGACGCGAGAGTCATCGGCGTCGATACCCAGACAGATCTTGCGGTGATCAAGATCGAAGCAAAAAAACCACTGCCCGTCGCTCGTATGGGAGATTCGGACAAGCTGAATGTCGGCGACTGGGTTCTCGCGATCGGATCGCCCTTCGGGTTGGAGCAGACCGTGACGGCCGGCATAATAAGCGCAAAAGACCGCGTGACCGACAGCGGCGCGACTCCGTTCCAGCAATTCCTTCAGACCGATGCGGCAATCAATCCGGGCAACTCCGGAGGTCCGTTGGTAAGCCTCGCGGGCGAGGTGATCGGCATCAACACTCAGATTGCAACCAACACCGGCGCGTATAACGGAATCGGCTTTGCGCTCCCGTCGGCGACGGCTGTCGACGTTTACAATCAGCTCGTGAGCGAAGGCCGGGTGCGCCGCGGCTATCTAGGCATAGTTCCGCAAGAGATGTCTCCGCAGATCGCTCGCTTGAACAAGATTCCCGATGGCCAGGGTGTGCTGGTCCGCGAACTGACTAGCGAGACGAGTCCTGCCGCTCGCGCGGGGATTCAGAGTGGAGATGTAATCACCGGCGTCAACGCTCAAAAGGTGAAGAGCTCGCGCGAGTTGATACGCCGTATCGCCTCTCTGCCGGTTGGTAGTCTCGCTAACATTGATTACGTCAGGGCTGGCGAGCTTCACACAGCAACAGTCAAACTCGAAGAAAGGACAGAGGAAGCCGAGGGTCGTCCTGGTCTTCGGCAGGTTCCTTCCGATCCGCGGAATCCGCGCGGCGGAGCTGGAAACTCCGGGCCTGACGGGGCAAAAAACAAATCGGGACTCGGTATAAGTGTAAAGACGCTGACGCCTGATGTGGCCAGGCAGAATGGCCTTGAAGGAGCTCGCGGCGCGCTGGTTGTCACTGTGGTGCGTGGAAGCATCGCCGACGAGAACGGCCTGACTTTCGATGATGTGATAATCGAGGTTAATACCAAGACCGTCGCCAACCAGGAAGACTTTGTTCATTCAACGCGTGACCTGAAGAGCGGTGACGACGTAGTGATCAAAGTGTTGCGCAAGGATCGCGGTCCGACGCGACGAATGTGGATAGTGTCATTCACAATGCCGTAAGAAGAGTCATTGGTCATTTGTCATTAGTCATTGGTCAGCAGTCATGCTCCGTTGTAACGACAGACGAATGACCAATGACTAATGACGAACTTGCTTGACCCGTTTATGACTGCTGGTGTAGAGTTCGCACTGGGTAGAGTAGCAACTGGTGGGCAAGGTCAGCGGTTCTAAAACCGAACTTGCCCGATGGTATCCGCAACCCTCCGACGGGTTCAGTTCGCGGCTCGTCGTCAATAAACGAGTAAAATGATATGTCAACGGGTACGTCACCCATGAAGTCCTCAGTCCGAGGCGCATTTCCGTTCAAATGGTCACAAGGAGGAATCTGTGAGCTTCAAAATAGGCGAGAAGGTTGTCTATCCGAATCACGGCATAGGCGTAATCGAGCAGATCACCACGACCGACATTGGAGGCATGCAGAATAGCTTTTACCTGCTCAGGCTTAAAGCTACCGAATCAACTGTCATGGTTCCAATCGCCAACGCGGTGGAAATCGGACTAAGGTCGCCGATCAATAACAACCAGTGCGACCGGCTCCTCAAAGCTCTATCGGCGGATTTCACGAGCCCCCCAATCGATTGGAAAGATCGCTACAAAGAGTTTCTCGAAAGAATGAAGACCGGGGACATATTTCACGTCGCAGAGGTTTTGAAGAATCTAACATACATATCGATGAGCAAGCCGCTCTCGTTTCGCGAGAAACGCATGCTCGAACGCGCGCGCTATCTTGTAATCAGCGAGATGTCCACTGTATGCCGCAAGTCGGAATGCGTGGTTGAGCCGCTGGTGGATACTGCTTTGAGGCAGTGCTGCTCGAAGCATACGCGCACGGCGCCCGTGAGGCCGCTGTCGAGGCCCTCGCGCATCGCAACGGCGCACTGAAATCAGCAGGTGGGCCTTTTGGGTTGGAAGCGAGCCCGCTTCCGCTCTGAATCAGAACTCAAAACATTGGGAAGGATGCGAGTCAGGGTCGCGCGGGCGCGAAGCTGTGCTCTGGGAGCGCCCGCCTGGGAGCGACAGGCATCCTTGCCTGCAGGGTTCCACGAAGGTACCCACCGCAAGACAGCAGGCAAGGATGCCTGCGCTCCCAGGCCTGCACTCCCGGGCCCTCTCACTGATCTTGCTTTCTTCACAACCCAAAGACAGTATAATCACTTCGAGCCATGAGCACGGCAACACAACAACGAAGTGACTTACTAAGTCGAGCGATCACCGCTCCGTTAGAAGCGCTGGATCATTGGGCGCTCGAAAACGCGTATGATTACTGCGAGCGCCTGGCGCGTTCTCACTACGAAAACTTCCCGGTTGGATCTGTGCTCGTTCCGAAGCGGTTGCGAAAACACTTCTATTCGATTTATGCGTTTGCCAGGATCGCCGACGATTTCGCCGACGAAGCTTATGGCGAAAGTTACACTCAACACGAGAGGCTGGACCTGATCGATCAGTGGCATCGCATGCTAACGGAATCAATTGCGGGCCGGGCGAAGCATCCGGTCTTTGTCGCGCTCGCTCAAACGCAAACGCAGTTCGACTTGCCGGCCGCGCTACTGGAAGATCTGCTTTCAGCTTTTGCGCAAGATGTGACCGTTCGCAGATACGAGAGCTTCGATCGGTTGCTGGACTATTGCCGGCGCTCCGCCAATCCAATCGGTAGACTCATACTGTTGCTGTTCGGCTATCGAGACGAGCAGTTTCATCGTTGGTCCGACGATATCTGCACCGCGCTTCAGCTTGCGAATCATTGGCAGGACATCAGCGTTGATCTCGACAAGGACCGCATCTACCTCCCCGAAGAAGACCTCTCTCGCTTCGAGCTCACCGCCGATGATCTGATTCAGCGGCGCGCCAGTGAGAGTTTCAAGCGGCTGATGAAATTTCAGATCGCGCGGACGCGCGAAATGTTTGAAAATGGAAAGTCGCTGTGTACCGCTGTGAGTGGGAGACTGGGTCTCGAGCTAAGGGTTGTCTGGCTCGGCGGGATACGCATACTCGAACGCATCGAACAAAACGACTACGACGTGTTCGCGAAGAGGCCGGTAATCACCTCAACGGACAAGTTAAAAATCCTTTCAATGGCTGTGAGCAAGGCAGCCTTTCGGCGTTACTGATGTCAGCGACTGTTTCGTCAGCATTGTCTCGAGCGCTAAGCGCGCCGCGTAAGCTGGCGCGAGCGACCGCTTCAAATTTCTACTATTCATTTCTACTGCTGCCCGCCGCCGAGCGCCGCGCGATCAAAGACGTCTACGCCTTCTGTCGTTTGCTCGATGACATCGTCGACGAAGATCAGACGGGACGAACTCCGTATGCTGAATTACAGTATTGGCGCAGCGAAATAGAATCGTGTTACCAGGGCTGCCCCACGAGCCCGTTCGGAGAGCGGCTGCTCGTTTCGATTGAAGAGTTCGACTTGCCCAGGCAATCGTTCCTCGATTTGATCGACGGCATGGAGATGGACTTGAAGTGGCACAGCTATCAAACATTCGCCGACCTCCGAGAATACTGTTATCGAGCGGCCTCCGCCGTTGGCTTGATATGCATCGAGATATTCGGATACGAGTCCGCACGCACACGGGAGTACGCGGTGAACCTCGGCCTGGCGCTGCAACTGACGAACATTCTTCGCGATTTGAAAGAAGACGCGGCGCTGGGACGCACTTACATTCCGCTTGAAGATCTCGAGCGGTTTGGTTACTCGGAACAAGATCTGCGGATGAACGTCTACAACGCGCCTTTCATCGAGCTGATGAAATACGAACACGCTCGAGCGCGTTTGTATTTCGAGAAGGCGGGCGCTTCCCTTCCCGAACAAGATCGTCCCTCGATGTTTGCGGCAGAAATCATGAGCACGATTTACAGCGAGCTGCTCGATCAAATACCCGCGGTCCAGTTCGATGTCTTTCGCAATCGGCTCACGGTTTCCAAATCAAGGCGCTTGAAAATCGCGTTCAGCATCTGGCTGAAGAGCAAGCTCAAGAGGTCGCGTGGCCAATAGCCTGTCTGGCCGAGTTGTCATAATCGGAGGCGGGTTCGCCGGGCTCGCGGCAGGGGTCAGGCTCAGTGAGCGCGGTTACGAAGTGCTGGTCCTCGAGCGCCGCAACCATCTCGGCGGCCGCGCCTATTCCTTCATCGATTCAAAGACCGGAGACGTGGTTGATAACGGCCAGCACTTGTTCATGGGCTGCTATCACCACACGATCGCGTTTCTGGAAACGATCGGCCGGCTCGACAGGTTGAAATTTCAACAGCGGCCTCGCGTTGACTTCCTCGACAGCGCTCACGGCTTCACCAGCTTCGATTGCCCGCCACTTCCGGCTCCGCTGAATGTCCTGGCAGGGCTACTCAAAATGAAAGGGCTCGGGGTCGGTGACAAACTTCGAGCGTTCAACGTCGGCCGAGCAATCAAACGCAACGGCAAACTCTCGCCTGATGCGCTGACGGTCGATCAATGGCTCGATCAGCTTGGGCAATCCGCTCGCATAAAGACACGCTTCTGGAATCCGATGGTCGTTGCGACGTTGAATCAGAGTCCCGACATCGCTTCAGCTCGAATGTTGAAGGTCGTCCTGCAAGAAGCGTTCGGTGGCGATTCAAAAAGCGCGAACATAGGCATCTCCCGAGTTGGACTGAGCGACCTCTATACCGACGGCGCGACTGACTTCATTCGGGCACGCGGTGGTGATGTTCAAACTGGCGCACAGGTTCAACGGCTCATCGTCGAGGGCGGGCGCGTGACGGCGGTTGAACTTAGAGACGGCGAACGGATCGAAGCTGCGGATTACTTCATCAGCGCCGTTCCTCCAACGGCCTTGTTTGCGATGCTGCCAGACGAACTGCGAAGCAAAGAGTTCTCATCTCTCGAAAAGTTAGGATCTTCACCGATAGTCTCGATCAATCTCTGGTTTGACCGGCCAGTCATCGACCGCGAGTTTGTCGGATTGTTGGGTACTCGGAGTCAATGGATCTTCAACAAGGACCTGCTTCTCTCGCCTGACAAACGATCGAATCAGATCGCGGTGATCATAAGCGCGGCTCGCGACTTCGTTGACTGGACGAGGGACGCGCTGGTCGAGATGGCGCTGAGCGATCTTCACGAGCTTCTCCCCGAGAGCCGCTCAGCAGTATTGCTCCACAGCGCCATAGTCAAAGAGCGCGAAGCAACGCTCTCGCACACAGTCGAGTCTGACAAGTTGAGACTCGGCCCTCGAACTTCAATTCCGAATTTGATTCTCGCTGGAGATTGGACCGATACCGGTTTGCCGGCGACGATCGAGAGCGCGGTGATGAGTGGAGACGTTGCGGCCGAAGTCATCGACGCGTGAGGTTGGAATATGGCTGACGAAAAGAGTGTCGGAGGACAGGTATGGATCTTCAACGGGAATCGTAATCATTTCCCCAGTGCCGTCTTCACCGAAAGACGTCTTGCTGAAGATTGGATCCGCCGGAATCAACTTGAGGGTACGCTCACAGCTTATCCTCTAGACATCAGTGTCTTCGAGTGGGCAATCGAGAGAGGTTACTTTACTCCCAAGAAGGCAGAACATACGTCGGCAGATTTCATCGCGAACTTCAGTTCTGCCTCTCAAGACCACGATCACTTCGAAAGAGATGAGGGATAGTTCTTTCTTGGCAGGTTTCGAGACCAGTCAACAAGGATCGCGCCTCACTCGTCTAGCAACTGTTTGATCTCCGTCTCGAACACATCCCTCTTGGTGATGCCGATGTGACGGAAACGTATTCGACCCTGCTTGTCGATCAAGATCGTCACCGGCAGTGTTGAATCATCCACTTTGAACGCCGGTGCAGTGCTTTGGTCGCCGATCACTTGCGTGTAGTCCATCGGATGCGCCTTCACGAACGGCTTCACTTTTGCCGCGCCCTCTTCGTCGAGCGATATGGCTATCACTTCAAGCCCGCGCGCCTGGTAGTCTTTCTTCAACTGGTTGAACATCGGAATCTCTGAGAGACACGGGACACACCACGTCGCCCAGAAATCAACGAGCGCAACTCTTCCTCTAAGCGATTCGAACTTGAGCGTACCTCCGTTCAACAGATTCAAGCTCAGCTCTGGCGCCGGCTCAGCCGGAGCGCCCGATGTGGCGTCCGTTACCGGAGCCTTCGTGTCGGCAGTGTTCTTCGCCAGCGCCGGACCACCAGCGCCGGCCGGTGGTTCGACTCGTTTCATCCGTCCAAGGAACACTGAGGGTTTCTCGAATCCTTCAAGTCGAAGCTCTGTTCGTTCCTTACCCTCGTGGTCGATGAAGATCACGGTTGGCACGCCTCGAATTCCGAATCGCTCCTTGGCGCGCGCGGCTTCAGAGCCCGCGTCGCTCCGGGTTAGGTCGAGCTTCAAGGTAACAAAACGCTCGGCCTCTCTCTTCACCTCTGCATTTGTAAAGGTCGCCTGGTCAAGCTCCTTGCACGGGATGCACCAGTCGGCGAAAGTGTCGATGATTACGCCGCGGCCGGCGTTGCGAGCTTCGGCGAGAGATTGCTCGGTGTAAGGCTGCCACGGGATCTCCGCTTCGATCTTCTTTGGCAGCACCATCACGATCGCAATCGCAGCCGCCCCAATGCCGATCGCCCGCAACACCCACCCAAACTGTTTGGGCTTCGTTCGCCCTGCCTCCCAGAACAGCAGGTACAGGGCGGACGCCGCGAAGAAACTGATGAACACGTAGTTCGTCGCTGCGCCCATCAACGGCATCAGGAAATAGAGCGCCATCCCGATCAGCACCAGGCCGAACACCTTGCGCACGGCCACCATCCACAAGCCCGAACGCGGAAGCGTCTTGAGCGCACCCGAGAAAGTTCCGAGCACCAGATAAGGCAACCCCAACCCGAGCGCGAGGACAAAGAAAAGCAGAAACCCATAGGCTGCGCTTCCCTTCGTGCCTACATGCACGAGCAATCCCAGCACGAAGGGTCCTATGCATGGGGCGGCTACGATGCCCATCGTCAATCCCATAACAAACGCGCCCAACATTCCGCTCGTAGATTGAGTGCTACTCGTAGCCATCCGGTTCACAGCATCGGGAAGCTTGAACTCGTAGACCCCGAACATTGACAGCGACAGCGCGACCATTATTCCGGCGAGCACGATCAGCACGATCGGATTCTGTAATGCGGCGCCGAACAAGCCGCCCGATTTCGCGGCTATCACGCCAAGCAACGAATAGGTGAGCGCCATCCCCAGCACGTACATCGACGCCATAAAGAACGTCCTGCTGATCTTTGGCTTTCCTTCCTGAGCCGCGCTTTGGTTAACGAAGAACCCGATCGTGATCGGAATGATCGGATAAACGCAGGGCGTGGTGTTCAGCAACAGACCCGCAACGAACACTCCGAGCAAGATTGACACGATGCCACCCGTGGCAAGTTGATCCGCAACCGAGTTCTTCGAGCCGCCTTGATACTCAACCAGGCCGGCCGATGATTCAGCGACGCTTGAGCTGTCCGGTTGCGCTGCCGCCTTCGCAAATATCTCAGCGTTCGCGGCCTTGATCGCTTGTTTTACGGCGACAACGTTGATCGGTATCTCGATAGTCAAGTCAGCAGGCGCAAGGCATTGTGAATCGTTGCAAGCTTGAATCGTAACCAACGCGCGAATAATCGAAGCTCCTTGCGGAATTGTCTTGTCTGCCTGCGCCTGAGCTGTAACGAACAGGGTGCCGTCATGAACTGCGAGCTCGGCGTCAGGTGAGAACTCAAACTTGCGATGTTTCGGCGCGGGGTAAGTTTCATCCGCGAAGCTGATGCCTTGAGGCGGCTCGAGCTTAACGCTAGTCGGAATCAGAAACTCAAGCGACGGATGATGCGCGTTGATGTGATAGCCTTCGCTGACTTCGAGCGCGACAGCGACTTTGAACATATCACCGGGATGCACCGCATCGACTGACACGTAACCTTTAGCTTTGACGACGCGCTCGCTGCCTTGAGCTAGCGTGAGCACCGGTAAGAGCAGTATGACGAGGATTGGCGCCGCCGCAGCGATGATTGATCTGTTCGCTCTCATAGAGTCGCGTCCCAAATGTACCGTAGACTGTCCAGTCTGCGGCAACGAGCAATTTCTAGGAAATACATCCGCAGACTGGACAGTCTACGGTACATACCTTTCGATCACTTCCGCACCTCTCGAACCATGCCGCTTGTAACCTCATCGAGCGAGAAAAGCGTTCCGCCGTTCGCGGCCACAAACGCTTCGGCGTCTTCTTTCTTCGCGAACGGTAAGAAGTCAGGTCCCATCGGTCCTTCGACTTTGCTCTTGAAGACAAACTTCGCCTGACGGGCGTCAGCCGGCTGTTTCGATTGGTAGTCCTTCACGCTGATCTTTTGAATATTGCTCAAACTCTTGTGCACTTCATCGACGGCATACTTCTCAGGTGCGGTATAGAACGCGAGCATGTCTCCCGGTGACTCGAACATCAGCTTCGTGTGATCGTTGTAATAGATTTCCGCGGTCCAATCATCGGAAGCCTTGACCTGCATCCGGCAAACAGGACAAGCGCCGAACGCCGCGGTTTCTGGGACCACGCCTCCTCGAGCAGCGCACGAGGAACTAAAAAGTAAAAAGGCAAAAGTTAAAAGTAAGCTCGCGAATGCAGCGGTCACTTCTAACTTTTTCCTCTTGCCTTTGATCTTTTGTCTTTTCATTCTATCCATCCGCCTCCGATCACTGCATCGTCTTCGTAGAAAACCGCCGCCTGGCCGGGAGTGATTGCCGCCTGCGGCTCATCGAAGTCTACTTGAACACTGACCGCCCCAATTGGCGTTATAGTCGCCGGAGCTTCTGCGGCGCGGTAGCGTATTCGAACGCTCGCGCGCACTGGGGCATCAGGCTTCGCGATCGCTACCCAGTTGACACCTGCCGCGACGAAAGACTTGGCGAAGAGGTCGCCGCGATTTCCAACGACAAGCTGATTGCGCGGCACGTCGATCTTTACGACGTAAAGTGCCTCACTGGCGGAAATGCCGATGCCCCGCCGCTGCCCGATCGTGAAGCGATGCAAGCCCGCGTGTTCGCCTACGACGCTGCCGTCCGCAGTCGTGATAGCGCCCCCGGCAATAGAAGGCTCGCCCATCTCGTACCGCGCGTAGTTCTCGACAAACCTCGAGTAATTGCCGTCGGGCACGAAGCATATTTCCTGGCTCTCAGGCTTCTCGGCGGTTTCGAGTCCAAGGCCTCGCGCAATCTCGCGGACCTCAGTCTTGCTCAGGTCGCCAAGTGGAAAGACCGCGCGCGCGAGCTGCTTTTGAGTCATCTCAAATAGAAAATACGATTGGTCCTTCGACAGATCCCGGCCCTTTTTAAGCACGAATCGATCCGTCGGATCGTTATACTCGACACGTGCGTAGTGGCCGGTCGCGACTTGTTCGGCGCCAACCTCGCGCGCGAGCGTGACCAATCGCGCGAACTTGAGCTTTGTATTGCAAGACACACACGGAATCGGCGTGCGCCCCGCGAGATAATCTTCGACAAACGGCCGAATCACTGCGCGCTCGAATTCGTCTTCGAGGTTCAACACGTAAAAAGGAATCCCCAGATACTGGGCTACGGATCGAGCGTCATAGACGTCGTCGAGCGAACAACACCGTGATGGCTGAGGCTCCTCATCGGGCGCGAGCCGGCGACGCTGATTCCACAACTGCATCGTGAACCCGACGACCCCGTGTCCGTCGCGCTTCAATATTGCGGCCGCGACCGAACTGTCCACGCCGCCGCTCATTGCTACTGCTACAGTCATTCTTTGCCCGATCTTTGCCCGCGCGCTTTCGCGATGCTATGATTTCCGTTCGTCAAACGCTCAGTAACGCGCACATGCTGTTGTCGAAGCTTGAAATTATACACAAGGGGAACGTGATTCGTGAAACGTGCTGCGGGCGTTCAGAGTACCGACTTTAGTCGGCGACAACGGGCAGCCGACTAAAGTCGGTACTCTGAACGCCCGCAATCACGCATCGCTCTCTTATGCCCACAGATCAAGCCACCGTCGAGCAAGCAATCGAAAAGCACATCATCCCGATGGAGCCTTACTATTTGCCCGTCGGCAAAGAGGTCGGGTTATTTGAAGCGGCCTATCGTGGCAAGCTTCCCGTTATGTTGAAAGGGCCGACGGGCTGCGGCAAGACTCGCTTCATTGAATACATGGCCTGGCGACTGAATCGACCGCTTATCACCGTCGCGTGCCACGAAGACTTATCAGCAACCGATCTTGTAGGCCGCTTTCTGCTCGAAGGCGACGAAACAGTCTGGCACGACGGGCCGCTCACGACAGCGGTCAAACACGGTGCGATTTGTTACCTTGACGAAGTAGTCGAAGCGCGCAAAGACACGATCGTATTGATCCACCCTTTGACCGACGATCGCCGGATATTGCCGGTCGAAAAGCGCGGCACGATACTGCGAGCGGCCGACGAATTCATGCTGGTAGTCTCATACAACCCCGGCTATCAAAGCGTGCTCAAGGATTTGAAGCAATCGACCCGGCAGCGATTTATTGGGCTGGAGTTTGATTACCCACCTGCGCCGCTTGAAGTAGACATACTGACGCACGAAGGCAATGTCGACGAACAGACCGCGCGCGATCTGGTGCTGATCGGTGAGAAGGTCCGCAACCTGAAAGGTCACGGACTCGAAGAAGGCGTATCGACCCGCCTGCTGGTCTACGCCGCGCAATTGGTCAGCAGCGGCATTCATCCTCACCTCGCTTGCGAAGTCGCGATCAGCAGCCCGATCACCGACGACGCCGAGCTTCAACGCAGCATCCGCGAAATCGTCACTACTGTGATCTGAGAACGACCCAGAGCTTAACATCCGCCTCTCCTCTGCCACCCGTTTGCCTTTGGTCTTGCTCCTCGTCACACACGGCTAGACAGATCGCGACCATAATTGACAAGGATGATAGAATACCCGCCGGCCACAGGACTCGAGAGACTTCCCTTACACCAAATGACAAAACTGGCCTCGTTCGCTACAACGGCCCGGGAGGAATATATGTCGCTAAAGAAAGTCAGTGCTCGCGCTTTCTGTTTAGCTCTAGTCGTTGGATTGGCGCTGTTAAGCTCAGACCGTGCAAACGCGCAGGACAGGATCCAAGCCAGAGTCGTAGGCTTTGCGGTACATACCGAAGGTGTCCAGCCACAGCCAAGCGAAAGCGCGATGGCAAAACTGGGCGATAGAATCACAGTGAAGGTCGAGCCGCTGACTTCACGCTCTAACCAGCAATCCGCCGCGTCCTCAGCACCGGCTACAGCCACTAACAATTCCGGGGCAACAGATGAGCAAAGCTGGATTCCGGGTCTTACCCATCTTCAGATTCTCAAACTTGTTCCGTACCTGGACGATCGGCCATTGAAGGGTCTATACCCGGAGACGGTCGATCCGGACAGCCACACGCTTACATTTCATCTGGACCGAACACAGTCAACGCAGGAGGCATGGACGGACCTGCTCAGCAATCCCGGATTCGGTCCGCGAGTGATGACGTTCAGCGTCGGACTTGAAGACAAACAACAACTACCAACTTCAGCAACGATCAGTCTGGTCGTGATACCAAAGAAATGGTTTCTTGCCTCAATCGCGGTCTTCTTTATCATCCTCTACATATTCTTTAGGCTGGCGGCGGGGACGGCATTGCTTCGCGATCCCGGCGTCAGCCAGGGTTACATGCCCGGCTTCACCGCTTTGTGGCGGCGACCGCCCCCAGACACGAAGCTCGGTCCTTACTCTCTGGCTCGCACTCAGATGGCGTTCTGGTTCTTTTTGGTGATTACAGCATTCGTGTTTATCTGGATGATCATCGGTGACACGGACACCATCACGCAGGGCGTTCTGGTGCTCATAGGAATCAGCGCAGGCACCGCGCTCGGCGCGACGGCAATAGATTCGAGCAAGCGAAAGACGACGCCTGACCCTGCACGCGGTGAAGAATCGAGAGGCTTCCTCAACGACATACTCAGCGACGGCACGGGCGTCAGCTTTCATCGCTTTCAAATTGTCGTGTGGACTATCGTGCTGGGCTTTATCTTTTCGAGAAGAGTTCTGAACCACCTGGCGATGCCCGATTTTAGCACCAACCTTCTTACTCTGATGGGAATAAGCTCAGGAACCTATCTGGGCCTGAAGCTGCCCGAGCAATTCGCGCCGGCGGCGCCTCCTGAGAAGGCTCAATCGCAAGGCGCCGATGATGCCCAGCCTCCTAACAAGAACTAGAAGAACGCTTGCTGGCAAATCTCTAATGCGAGTGATCGCGCAACTCGAAGACGGTCAATGTCAATCTGCGCATATGGTTTCCGAATGCTACCGGGAGACGCTCTTGTGGCTGTCTTGTAAAAGCCTTCGCAAGTGTGGCACTTTGTAATTGCTCCTTCGGTTCCATTCACAAGACAAAAGCGAATGGCTTCAGCAAACTGAGCAAGGGTGCGGTTGAGTAGTAATGGTAAAGGGTCAGCAGGCATGGATCAGGATTCGCGGAGCGCCCGATGACCCTGAGTCGTTTGACCTGGCAACCTGGAGCGGAATGTTGTGGGAAGTTCCCCGGGTGAATTCGCTGGGCGACGCGATCTACATTCAAATTGCGGACTACGTGGTCATCGAGACTATGCCGGCTTCGACCAAACCCGAAGATCTCTATCGGAAGCATCCTGACGCTTCGAAGAAACCCAACTCCCTGCTTTAGCGATCCGCTTCGTTAAGCTCACGACTTCATCACTGAATCAATTGCGGTCAATCCGCGCTTTCCATTAAGCTTCGACTTACATTCGATGCGTTTATGATCTCTCTGAGCGTGATGGCTTCACTCATATTTGATTCGGGACCGCGAACGGGTGAGAGGATAACCCTCGAAAAGGATAAGGTGACCTTCGGTCGAAGCAACTCGAGCGATTGCGTTCTACCTCACCCAACCATTTCGCGAGAACACTTCTATATCGAGCGCAACAACGGAAGAGTTTTTCTCGTGGACCAGGGAGGCGAGAACGGAACCTTCGCCAACGCCGAACGCGTGTCCTGGGTCGAGCTTAAAGAAGGCGATACGATTCGAGCCGGGCCGTTCACGATGACCTTCGAAAGCAGTGACGGGCGAACCGAGGCGGTTCAACCGCCGGCCGTTAGCGAATCGCAATCCGATTCTGGCGAGCCGGCTTTTGACTCGACTGCGATAGAAGTCTATCCCCGTGAGTATCTGCAAGGCATCGAAGACTTCAACGCCGGGCGCTACTTCGACGCGCACGAAGTATGGGAAGAGATTTGGCTTCGGTCTTCGGGAGAGACAAAGGTGTTCTATCAGATGTTGATTCAAGCGGCGGTCGGCTTGCACCATTATGAGCGCGGCAACGCGCGAGGGGCACGCGGAATGTACGCTAACGTCATTGAGAAGCTCGGTCGTCTGCCTTCGATTTTTATGTCGCTCGATCTCGCCGACTTCTGTCGCCAATTCAAAGTTGCACTCAGCGAGTTGATCGATAACAACAACGAAGCTGCTCCGGCGGATGACAAGCATCGGCCACGGATCACGCTCGCGAGCGATACTGCGGACTAGAAATTCTGAAGCTCGAATGCGAGAAGAACACACCGAAATCGCCAGGTCCATCCAGTCCATAGTTGGCCCTGATCACGTCACAGAAGATCCCCCGCTCACGATCGGCGGGCTGAGCCCGAAGCTTCTCGCTCGCCCCGCATCCGCCGAAGAAGTGGCCGCCTGTTTGAAGGTCTGCTCGCAGCTTGATGCTGCGGTCATACCAGCCGGCCGAATGAGCTGGCTCGAATGCGGCAATCCGCTCAAACGCGCCGACGTCGTTTTGAGTCTCGATCGAATGTGCCGCGTCATCGATTACAGCCCGGCCGATTTGACTGCGACCGTCGAAGCCGGGCTTCCATTGAATGATTTCAACGAAGTGACGATGAAGGAACGCCAGTGGCTGCCGCTCGATCCGCCAGGTTTCAAGTCGGCGTCGCTCGGCGCAATCGCTGCGTGCAATTCAAGTGGCGCGCTCAGGCTGGGATTCGGGACGCCGCGAGATTACGTCATAGGGCTAAAGCTGGCGCACATCGATGGAACCGAGAGTAAATCGGGAGGCCGCGTTGTAAAAAACGTTGCCGGCTACGATTTGAACAAACTCTACGTGGGTAGCTACGGGACGCTGGCCGTCATAACCGAACTGACGTTCAAGCTGCGCCCGCTCGCCGAGCGAAGTTCGACACTGATGATCACGTCGCGCTACCGCGGGCCGCTATTTCTGCTCGCGAGAAAGGTCCTGGCCTCGGAGCTTCAACCGGCGTCTGTTGTTCTCACGAGGCGATTGTCTCCGGCGCTCGCCACTGAGTGGCCCGACGACGCGCTGCTAATGCGATTCATCGACAGCGAAGCGGCCGTCGAGCATCAACTGAAGTGGGTGCGCGAGTCGGCCGACGAGAGCTACAAGACGACCCATCTCACCGAGACTGAAGCTGACGCAGTCTGGTCGAAAGTCGCTGACTTCGATCAACACGCGATACGAGTGAGATTCAGCGTACCGCTGTCGGCAGTGCCCGGCGAATTCGAGAAGGCGTTCCTGGCTCATTTGGAGTGCGTTGCTTGCGCGGACATCGGCGCTGGTATAATTCGAGTCGCGTTCGATGCGGATGAGCTACACGTCGTAGCGCAGATCAAAAAGCTTCGCGCTAATGCTGCGGCTGCAGGCGGCACGCTCGTGATTGAAAAAGCGCCCGCCGAAGTAAGACTAGAAGCAGAAGTCTGGGGAGACGTTGGATCGACCGCGCCGCTGATGCGTTCGTTGAAGGAGAAGTTCGATCCGCAGTCGCTGCTCAGTCCGGGAAAGTTCGTCGCGGGAATATGATCACTATGGTTTCAACCGCAGAGCAGTCAAAGACTCACGGCGCGCTGGCGTCGCTTCTCGAAGCAAACACCGACAAGCTGCTCACCTGTGTGCATTGTGGTCTGTGCCTGCCCGCGTGTCCGACGTACCGGCAGCTCGGTAATGAAAATGACTCACCGCGAGGACGCGTCTACCTGATGCGAGGCGTCGTGGAAGGCAGGCTCGATATACGCGACGCCTTCATCTCCCACATAGATCTCTGCCTGGGTTGCCGCGCGTGTGAACCGGTCTGCCCATCGGGCGTGCCTTACGGTCACCTACTCGAAGCCGCGCGGTTCGAAGTGTCAAAAGCGAAATCCGCTCGCGGACAGAAATCGGAAAGCGTGCTTCGATTTGTTCTCAACAAAGTGTTCACGCGGCCGGGTCTCCTTGGAATTGCTTTCATGTTAGCTCGCGGTTTTCGGGACAGCGGATTGGCGCGTTTGATGTTCAAAGCGAGGTTGGTTCGTGGAAGACTACGGTTCGCCCTCGCGCTCTTGCTGTCGAGCCGCTCGGCAATGAGCAAAGTAAGACCGCCACACGACACCCAGCCGTCGACGCGCACTATGGAACGAGTCGCGATTCTCCGCGGGTGCGTGATGGAAGGACTCTTCCGAAAAACCAACCGCGCGACGGAACGCGTGCTGGTTCGCAACGGCTGCGAACTTCTAAAGGCAGAAGGGCAGATGTGCTGTGGTGCTCTTCACGCCCACGCCGGACAGCTCGAAGCGGCGAAGCTACTTGCCCGGAAAAACATCGAAGCTTTCCTTGAGAGCGGCGCGGGTCGGATAATCGTGAACGCCGCGGGCTGCGGAGCGGCGATGAAGGAATACGCCGCGCTGCTTGCCGATGATCCGCTGTTTGCAGATCGCGCGCGCGAGTTTAGCTCAAGAGTCAGAGACGTTTCTGAGTTTCTGGTCGAACAAGGCATCAGCAAGCCCACTAAACATGTCGAGCGCCGAGTCGCTTACGATGCGCCTTGCCACTTGATACACGCTCAGCGAATCGCACAAGCACCGATTGAACTCTTGCGCCAGATTCCGGGGCTTACCCTCGTGCCGCTCCGAAGCTATGAGAGTTGCTGCGGCGGCGCGGGGATTTACAACCTTCAACATCCGGAGCTAAGCGATGCAATCTTGCGCGACAAGATCGCGAGCATAAAAGAAAGCGATGCCGAAATAGTTGCAACCGCCAACCCCGGATGCATAATGCAGATCGGAGCAGGAATCCTGATGAACGGATTGAACGTGAAGGTTGTGCATCCGATAGAGTTGCTTGACGCGGCTTACGAGGACTAGAAAGCCGCAAGATGACGAGAGACCCAATGCATAGACCAGTCTTTCAGATCTGTCTGCTGATCTTGCTGCAACTGATCCCCTGCCCAGGCTATGCAGCTCAATCGAACGGATACGGCCCGGAGGTCAAGTCGTTTCTCGATCTGATGCGTCACGAAGAAGACGAACTCGAGTTTCAGATCAAGCACAACGAGATCTCACGACGGGAATACATTCGCTCGAAGAGCCGGATCGCGATTCATCGCCAGACGGTACTCGATCTGGTCAAGGAAAGTGGGACAGATTACGTTCCGGAGCTACACGTAGCAGCGGCTTCCGAACTCGACCAGTTGATCGAAGATGGAACCAACCTGATAAAAGGGATCAAGCCCGGCGACGTGATCAAAATGAAATGGCGATATCTGGGAAGTGTTCGTCGAGGTGAGACCTTCTACATTTTTGAAAGGTTGACAGTGAAGTGAAGCCCCTGAAGGGTGAACTGTTGACATAAAACAAATCCCGGCTAGTATCGTGACAGTGATTGAGTTCACGCACCTCTGCCCCTCGTCTCAGTTGAGATACTCTTCTTAATCACAATCTAATTCCAGGCTGCCCCTGATAAGACTAACGGCCGGGGAACCTCGCGATGTCGACGATAAACTTCTCACAAGTAGTGCAGGGCATGCTGTCGGTTTCAGACAAAATATCGGACTTGATTTTCTCGCCCGGCCGGCCACCGCAAGTAGAACTCATAGGGAAGCTGACGCCAGTTGCTCTTCCGGGAATGGAAATGCTCACTCCCGCTCATACAGCAGCAATAGCGAAGGCGCTAATCGGGAGCAACAAGGCGGCAGAGGAGTCACTGGAAAAATATGGGTCCGCCGATCTCTCGTTCAGCCTTACCGGGTTGTCGCGCTTCCGAGTCAACATCTTCAAGCAGCGCGGTACTCACGCAATCGTAATGCGCGTTGTGCCAAACAAGATCCCGTCTTTCGAAGAGCTCGGACTCCCAAACGTGTTGAAAGAAGTAGTCGACTTGAAAAATGGCATAGTCCTCGTTACGGGCCCGACTGGATCCGGGAAGTCCTCAACGCTGGCAGCCGTCATAGACCTGATCAACGAAACAAAATCCTACCACGTCGTGACAATCGAGGACCCCATCGAGTTCATACACCAGCACAAGAAATCGACCGTGCATCAACGCGAGTTGCATTCGGATACGTCGAGCTTTGCCTACGCGCTGCGAGCCGCGCTTCGTCAGGCGCCAAAAGTAATTCTTGTTGGCGAAATACGCGACCTCGAAACTTGCGAAGTTGCGCTCGAAGCGTCGGAGACGGGTCACCTCGTGCTATCAACGCTACACACAACAGACGCAGTCAAGACGGTAGAGCGCTTGATCGGAATGTTTCCGAAGAGTCAGGAGCACATCATTCGAATGAGGCTTGCCGGCGCATTCCGCTTAATAGCTTCGCAGCGCCTCATACCGCGAGCGGACGGGCACGGCCGTGTCGCGGCCCTTGAAATTCTGAGGTCGACAGCGCGAACGCGGGATTACATTGAAAAGGGGGAGCGAGATGGAAAGTCGCTCTACGACGCAATGCGAGATGGAACGCTCGAAGGCATGCAGGTATTTGATGGCGAACTCGAACGCATGCTTCGAAGCGGCATCATAACGATGAACGAAGGACTGGCTTACTCAACCAATCGGCAGAATCTGCTTCTTCAGCTTTCAGATTTGGGCGGCGGCTCGATAGATGAAATGATCGGAATGGAATCGCGCACCGGTAATCTCGGCCTCGGCGTCTCCTAAAGGACACCGCCCGGCTCGCACCTTCGCAGCTTCCACAATTTCAGCCAACTCACACGATTCGACTCATCCGCTTAGAACCGAGATCAGGTCTTCTCTTATGTCTGAGTCGGAGAAACCCTGCTGGAGGTAGAAGCTGAAACGATCGGTCGCCAGCAGGTGTAGAAAGAGTTCTTGGGTTACTTGCTCATATCCAATTGATGGGTCCACTTCCGCGGACTGTACGAGGATAGAGAGTTCCAGCCAGATTGCTTCCGCATCCTGGCTGAGTAAAACTTGTCGCCAATCGCGCGCACGTCCGGGGGCTTTTCTCACGGACACGTTATCGCGACTCTGGCGCTGGGCAAACGGGGTGAGGGCTCTCGTTGCCATTGCGCTCTCCTGTATTTTCAATCTTGTTTCGCGCCGGCAACTCAGAAGGGGGCCTGGGGCATGCCTTCGATTTGCCGTCCACAGGGGTCGAAGGATACCACTAAGGTCCGGTATTATTCAAGCATCAAGGAACGGGGTCGTGATTCGCAATTTCAGCCTCACGTATCAAGCACAGGCCATTTCTCGCGGGCCATTTCTCATGGATAAGAGCGATCACAGCGAAGAGCGCCGCGCCGCGCGGAGGTTCGAGGTCACCTGGGCCATTGCCATCAAGGGCAAGGATCAGGCCGGTGAACGCTTCGACGAAGCGGGCACGCTTCAGAACCTCAGCTCGAAGGGCGCGTTCTTCTTCTTGCCAAAACGTGTAAGGCTCGGCGCAAGACTCGAGGTAGAAATCCGAGTCCCGATGAAGGAAGAGTCCTGGATGAAATATTCGGCGAAGGTCGTGCGGGTCAAAGGACAGAAGTCTGTCTTTGGGGTGGCCGTAAATTTCGCGACGGCAAGGCCGATCTTTATCGCGCGATGATCCGACAGGTAAGTTTGACTCTCAGGGATTCACGCGCAGTTTGTGTTTCGCTCTTGCAGCTTTCGTATTCGCTCTTTCAACCGCTTGAGCACTTCCTCTCGCTCGTTCTTCGTGGCGCAATGCCTGAGTGTTTCGACAAGGCTGTCTATTTCTCCGGCTAGCGCGCGCCCATGGTCCTCCCGCAAATCTGTTTCTTTGGGTGCCTCAGCTTCGATGGCGCCTCCAAATATCTGATCGATGGCTGACCAGAAGAGGTCAATGTTGATCGGCTTCTCCAAACAGCAATTGGCGCCGGCTGCTTCCGCCTCAACCAGGATCATCGGCCCGCATCCGCTTATCACGATTATCGGCGTCGACCTGAGTTGCCGGTCTCTTCTCACCTGACCAATGAAGTGAAGGCCGCTCGGGCCAGGCAGTGCGATATCGGTGATTATCAGATCGGGAGGGTGATGGCGCGCGACCGTCAGGCCTTGTTGCGCTTCAGTCGCAGTGCTGACCGAATAGCCCTTCAATCGAAGCAACTCGGCGAGTGGATGCAGGGTATCAAAATCGTCTTCTACGATCAGGACTGTCCTCATAGCGCGCGTGTCCTTCACTGTACTTAGAATTCGGGCGGGAAGAGATACGTGAGGTTTCTTTTTTTTGAGCGGGGCCGCTCTTGTTTCCAACCGCCCCATCATACATTCAGGGCGATGGTTGTGCAACGGTTTTCCAGAATGCGTCACTCGCTTGCCGCTATCTCTTGCGAAGCGCCTGGTCTTGACAGACTCGGGAGATGCGATAGAGTTAAAGTTCCCGTGTCTGATAATCGCCGGCGATAATAGAATCCGAAGCCCTAACGGTGTGGACCTCGTGCGCTGAGAGTTTGATCTTTCATTCTGCTGCGTCCCCGAATACAATCTAACGAGTGTCTCTCATTGGGATTGATTCTATATCCGGAGATTTGTGCTTGTTTTGTGAGGAGATGTTGTAATGAAAAGTTTCACACTCAGGATTTCGCTCGCCGCTTCT
The DNA here is from genome assembly GCA_017883315.1 of Blastocatellia bacterium. Classification (GTDB taxonomy): domain Bacteria; phylum Acidobacteriota; class Blastocatellia; order UBA7656; family UBA7656; genus Onstottus_A. The sequence continues at coordinate 23,007 of JADGNW010000035.1, forward strand.
TTGCTCATTCTGCTATCGCTTGTAGGGGCGCTGCCCACACGGTCCGATAGCGCCGGCGCTCAGCTAAACAAAACGGAGGATCGAGCTGGCAAGCTCCGCTCCCAGCCCGGCTTGAAGCCGCTCTCTTATCGTAGCCCGGGCGCGACCCATAAGCTGATGCTGCCCGCAGACGACCCGGAACTCGAACAGCAACTACTGTCGATGCGCGTAGTCCGCAAGTTGAAAAAGTATGGAGCATACTCGGTAGCTGAAGTCGGCGATGCGGAACTTGGCTCTCTGAACGCGGCGACGCTCGAGCGGGCGAGTCTCAGAGATGATTTGAATCTTGTATTGCTCAAGCGAGGCCAGCTCGACACAACCGGACCCGCTCCACTAATAAGCGATGAGCTTCGTCAGCCTGAGACGGCCACGCGGGCGCTTCACCTGGTCCAATTATTTGGACCCCCGACGACCGACTCACTGAAAGCAATCACCGCGACTGGCGCGAAGATTGTAGGTTATATTCCGAACAACACTTATCTGATTTGGACGACGCGGTCTGAACGTCAGCAGCTTCACGCGATGCAGCAGAGCGCAAATGGCGCGACAGTCATTCAGTGGGACGGGCCATATCATCCCGCTTACAAGTTAGATCCACGCATCAACCTCGAGTCGGTCGAGCAGATATCCACATCGATCGAAATCCTGGACTCTGCCGAAGCGGATAACTCCGTTGCGCTGGTAAAGTCGATTGCGAACAAGGTTCTAATGCCCGAGTTTCGCGCTTCGGGCGCCGTGCACATAAAGATTCTTGCCGAAGCTTACAAGCTCAAGGAGCTTGCGAAAGCCGCTGACGTTTTAGCCATCGAGCGCTGGTCTCCGATGAAGCTGATGGACGAGCGCGCCGATCAGATCGTTGCCGGCGCGTTGTCATTCGACACCGTTAACAATATTCAGGTGAGCCATCCTACCGCGCCGGGCTATCTGGCTTTCTTGAACTCTCTAGGATTCAACTCGAATTTCGACTTCGCGGTGGACGTCGGCGATACAGGCTTCGACATTGGATCAGCGGACCCGGCCCTCGTGCACCCAGATTTCCTGGATGCAGCAGGCGGGTCTCGTGTCGCTTATCTGCACGACTTCACCAGTGACTCTCACCCAAACGATCCGACCATACTTCCCAATCACGACGCGTTGGGTCACGGGACGATCAACGCGTCGATCATCGGCGGCTTCAACAACAAGTCCGGCAGCGCTTATACAGACGCCCTGGGATTCGAGTACGGACTGGGAATAGCGCCGTTCGCGCGGATCGGCGTTTCCAAACTCTTCCCGGACAGTAATAACTCAGCCAACTTCTCGTACAACGACTTCATCGCGGCCGCCTATCAAGCGGGTGCCCGCGTTTCGAACAATAGTTGGGGCGCTTGTGACCCCACCAATGACTTCTGCAACCTCTACAGCGACGATACTCGAGTGTTCGACGGTCTTGTCCGTGATGCCGACGCCAGTACGCCGGGCAACCAGAGCATGACAATTCTATTCGCCTCGGGAAACGACGGTGACACCAATGCGCCTTCGGTTTCTATTCCGGGAACGGCGAAGAACGTCATTACAGTTGGAATAAGCGAGAACGTGCGTACAGACGGGACCGACGGCTGTGGAGTGAAGGCCACCGACGCCGACAACGCGCAAGATGTCGTCTTCTTTTCGGGCTATGGTCCTGTGCAAGATGGACGCTCGAAGCCCGACCTCGTAGCCCCCGGCTCGCATATGCAGGGCGCGGCCACACAGGACAAGATCTACGCGGCGGCTTCACCCAACAATATAGGAGTCTGCGATAAGTACTATCCGGCAGGTCAGACGCTATACACCTGGTCGTCAGGCACCAGCCACTCGACCCCGGTTGTGACCGGCGCTGCCGCTCTTGCTTTTCAATGGCTGAAGACCAATCTGGGAGCCGAACCAAGTCCGGCGCTGGTCAAGGCGTTGATACTGAATTCGACCAGTTACCTGAATGGAGCGCTTGGCGGCGACAGCTTGCCCGGCGCGC
>JADGNW010000248.1 GCA_017883315.1 Blastocatellia bacterium
CTAATCGTTTGCTCTACTCTCGCGGCTTCGCATCGATCTACGGTGAGTGGGAGACGACCGATGAAGCTAAGGGTATGAACCGCACGTTCGGCGAGTCGCTGCGTTTCCCCGCGCCCGCCGCGCCGGTGCAGATAGACTTAAAGAAGCGCGATGCGAATAACGCCTTCCGTGAGATCTGGTCCACGATCGTCGATCCCAAAGACATGTTTGTCGACTCTTCGAAGATTGCATCGCCCGGTCCGTTTATTGAGATTCAGAAGAGCGGCGACCCGGCCGATAAGGTCGACTTTCTGATTCTCGGCGACGGATACACCGCAGCCGAGCGAGGCAAGTTCGAAAAAGATGCTCGCAGGCTGCTCGAGATTCTGTTCGCGACTTCACCGTACAAAGAGCACCGCAGAGATTTCAACGTGTGGGCGCTGTGTCCGGCCGCTCAGGAGTCTGGCATCTCGAGGCCTTCGACTGGAGTCCATCTCGCATCACCGCTGGGCGCAAGCTACGATGCGTTCGGCTCCGAGCGCTACGTGCTCACGTTTGACAATCGTTCGCTTCGCAACGTCGCGCAGTTTGCGCCCTATGAGTTCATCGAGATCATCACGAACTCGAGAACGTACGGCGGCGGTGGGATCTACGGGTTGTACAGCACCGTAGCCGCCGACAGCGAGCAAGCGCCTTACATCTTTGTTCACGAGTTCGGGCATCATTTTGCTGGTCTTGCGGACGAATACTATACTTCGCCGGTTGCTTACACGGCGCCTGCTGTGAAGACCGAACCGTGGGAGCCAAACGCGACTGCGTTACTCGATCCGGCGAACCTGAAGTGGAAAGACCTGGTCGCGCCAGGCACGCCTATTCCGACGCCGTGGCAGAAAGAAGAATTCGAAAACCGATCCCGCGAGTACTCCAAGCGCCGCGCTCAGATTCGAGCAGAGAACCGCCCCGAAGCGGAAATGGAAGCGCTCTTTCGCGAGAACCGCGAGTGGGAAATAACGTTCTTCGCGGCTGAAAAGTACGCGGGCAAGGTCGGGGCTTTTGAAGGCGCGCTATACGAAGCGAAGGGCTACTACCGGCCCGAAGTAGATTGCATCATGTTCACGCGGAGTCCTTCGTTCTGCGCAGTGTGCCGTCACGCGATCGAGCGAGTGATTGAGCTTTACTCCGCGCGATGACGGTCCGACAAACTTCAGTTTGTGGTTGACTTCGCATTGAGCCGAATCCGGGAACACACGACAAACTGAAGTTTGTCGGACATTAGAAGCCTGGCTCCCAGGCCCGGGCTAGATCTAACTTAAATCCCGGAAGCACGGGATCAGCAGAGATGTTTTGGGGGTTATCCAGACACTCAACAGGAGAACCCGGCAGGTAAACGTAGACTCGACGACTGATCGGGTCAAGCAACCATCCCAAGCGAGCTCCGTTATCGATGTACTCCTGCAGTTTCTCCTTTAGATCATCAAGACGATCAGAGGGCGAGCGTAACTCGATGACGAAGTCCGGACAAAGTGGAAGGAACTTCTTCTTCTGTTCCGTGGTTAGCGTCTCCAAACGCGAACGCTCAACCCAGGAAGCGTCAGGCGATCGCGTTGCGCCATTGGGAAGGGCGAACCCTGTTGATGAGCCAAAGGCGATGCCGGTGCCGTCTTGCCGAGCCCAGGTTCTTAGCTGCGTTATGATTTCTGCGTCTCGACTGCCTGTCTCTCCCCCGGTTGGCGGCATGATGAGCACCTCTCCTTGAGCCGTCCGCTCAATTCTCCACTCCGCGTTGAGCTGACAGAATTCAAAAAACTTATCCTCGGTCACGTCGAAGACAGGTTGCAGGCGTATCACGACTGGTCGACTCTCAACCGTAGTTAATGCTTTTACCATCTCAGCCTCCCGACGCTCCTATGCTATCGCTTTCGAGTGGTGATTCAAACTTGGAATCCTTCGAGACCATCGTTCAGTTGGCAACTCAGTAGAGAAGGTACTGCTGCCTGATGCGAGCGAACTGCGCCAGCCCTTCCTGCCACGTCGCGGTAATGTCTGCAACAGTCTTGCCTTCCTTCAAAGCTGCAAGCGCCGCGCGATTGGCCAGCAACCGAATGTAATCGTCAACCTTCCACATGTTTGAGTAGAGCAGATTGAGCTGATACGCGATCTCCACACCGGTTGCAACGGAACGGAATGCTCCGCGATCGGTGATGACTATGTTCACGCCACCGCACTCTTCATTGGCGAACTTTGATGATTTCGGCGTGAATTTTATCGGCACGAACCTGACGCCCGCCAGCCCCGCGCGATTGAGCGCTTCGGCCAGATTTTGACCGTCGATCCACGGCGCGCCCACCACTTCAAACGGCGTGTCGGTTCAGCGTCCGACTGAAACGTTCGTCGTCTCCAACAATCCAATGCCCGGATAGAGCAATGCTTCGGTGAGGCTTCTCATATTCGGCGACGGGTTCACCCAGGTCAGCGCAGTGCCGTCGTAGTGATCCGCGCGCCGCCAGCCTTCCATCTTGATCACCGTCAGGTCCGCGCCGATCTTTCGTTCACCATTAAACAACATCGCGAGCTCGCCAATCGTCATGCCGTAACGCACAGGAACCGGGTGATATGAAGTAAACGAATAAGCAGCTTGATCGGTAAGCTCTCGATCGGCGACCGGGCCTTCGATGTCATAACCGTTTATCGGATCA
>JADGNW010000249.1 GCA_017883315.1 Blastocatellia bacterium
GTGAATGAAGAAGGCACCGAGGCGGCAGCGGTGACGTCAGTCGAGATGAGGGTGACCTCGGCGCGGCCGCAAAAGACTTTTCAGATGATCGTCGATCGTCCGTTCTTCTGCGCGATTCGGGACAACAAGACCGGCACCGTGTTGTTTGTGGGTTCGATCACCGACCTGCAATAGCAAGTGCCGGAGCTCTATTTCAACTCCGGAGAGACCGCTCATGCTTTTTATCTTCACCTTGCTTTTGTTGGCCGCGCCGAAAGACGCGATCACATCGCCTGAGGAGTTGATTCAGGCGATGCACGACCGCTATGCAAAGACCTGGTACAAGACCGCGACCTTCGTGCAGAAGACGACCAACTATAGCGCGGACGGCACGAGCAAAGCGGCCATCTGGTACGAAGCCATGTCTGTGCCCGGCAAACTGCGCATCGACTTCGACCCCATCAGCGACGGCAACGGAATACTGTTCGTCAATGATTCCATCCTTCGATTTCAGCAAGGAGAGTTGAAACAGACACAGCCGCTGATTCACCCACTGATGGTGCTCGGCTTCGATGTGTACGGGCAGCCCGTGCAAGACACTATGGCCAAGCTCAAGAAACTCGGTATCGATCTTTCAGTTCTTCGCGAGGACAACTGGCAGGGCAGGCCCGTTTACGTGGTTGGCGCGAAGGCCGATGATTTGCGCGCGCCGCAGTTCTGGATCGACAAAGAGCACCTCTACTTCGTTCGCATGTTTCAACCCGCCGGGCCGGACAAATCGCACACGCAGGAAACTCAGTTCAACAAGTATCAAAAGCTGAAAGGCGGATGGATGGCGCCGGAAGTCATCTTCCTACTGGACGGCAAGCTCAGAACCACGGAAGAATACACGGACATACGCGGCGACGTTGAGCTTGATCCGCAGTTATTCGACCCGGCCAACTGGCGCACCGCTCGCTGGCGATAGCCGTAAGCCGCTTTCTCAATGCAAGAGCAGAATCACCAAACGTCTTGCATGCACAAGTCCTCGTAGGTTTGGCGGCGCCGAATAACCTTAATCTCGCCAGTCTCCTTCACCATCACCGCCGCGGGTATCGGGCGTCCGTTGTACTGTGAGGCTTGATCAAGCGTATAAGCGCCCGTGTTCAACAACGCGAGCAAATCGCCGACGTTGGTTTGCTCGGGCAGTAAGCGATAGTTGGGAAGCCTCGCGCCTCGCTCGAGGTCGAAGTAAACGTCTCCCGAATCGCACAGCGGTCCAGCTACCTTGAACGGCGTCACGTGAGCCTCATCGGCGCGCGATGCCGAGATCAGGTGGTAGTACCATTTGTACATCGCCATCGAAAGCGCGAGCGAGTAGCCGGCGTCGGTCAGCAGCCACGTATCGCCGGTTTCCGGTCTGTGTTTGATGTTGCAGACCCGAGTGAGCAACAGCCCGGTGTCTCCAACGATGCGCCGGCCCGGCTCGAACACAATGGTCAGGCCCTCCAAAAGTTCTGCCTCACCCTGAACGCACGCTTCTTCCAACGCGGCTTTAAGCACCTGCTGCGGGTCCAGCTCAGCTCTGAGCATCTGCCGCTCGCGCTGATCGATCTCATCGGCCATCGGCGTATCGGACAAGTAGTTGACCGGCAGTCCGCCTCCGATGTTTATGTGACTCAAACGATGGCCGGTCTTCTTGTAGAGACTCACCAGGAACTTCCACATCTCAGCGAAGGCGAGCGCGAACGGTTGCGGGTCGGGCGTTTGTGAGCCTACGTGAATGTGCGCGCCCGTAAGGTTGATCGCGTCCTTAGCTTCGAGCGCGCGTTTGAACGCTTCTTCGATCTGCGACGGCGAGACTCCAAACTTGGAGGACAGCAACCCGGTTTGAAGCCCAATGTGTGAGCCGGTGATTATCTCGGGCACGATGCGAATCGCAACATTGGCTCGCTTGGCGATCGAGCGCGCGACTCTCGCGGTTTGTTCGAGTTCGTAAAGCGAATCGATGTTGATTGCGAGAATGCCGAACTCGATTGCGTCGCGGATTTCTTCCTCGGTTTTAGATACGCCGTTGAAGACTATTTGATCCGGACGAAACCCGATCGTTTTTGCTTTGAATAGCTCGCCGCCGGAATTTACTTCGATCTCACCGCCCGCTCGTCGCACGGCGTCGAGCACAGCCATGTTCGAGTTTGCTTTGGACGCGTAGCAGATTTTCACGCGCGGGTGAACTGACTCAACGGCGCTGCGCAGGTAGCGGATGTTATCAGCGATACGTTTCTCGGAGAACACGTAAAGCGGCGTGCCTTGCTGCTCGGCAAGCTTCACGGTGTCGATGCTATCGACGGTCAGATGATCCGCCCGGGTTTCTAGATGACCTGGCACCTGCCAGGGGTGTGGCCTGCGCTCTTCTCGCATTGACGATCCCGGTGTGTTTACCCTTCGGCGGTAGTTGGATCGATGATCGATTTTATCTCTGAGATGCGGTTAGCAGGAAAGCCGCCTTGCTGGGCGTGTTCGCGGATCATCTCGTCGTTAGGTGCGATGTAGACACAGTAAATCTTATCGCCGGTCACGTAGCTGTGCAGCCATTGGATGCTCGGGCCCATCTGCTGCAACACCCCGCAAGATGTTTGTGAGATCGCTTGCAGGTCCTGCGGCGACAGATTGCCGGCGCCTGGAATCTCGCGCTCGATGACGTACTTCGGCATGTCCTTCCTCCGATCTGGTAGTCGCGCCCAAGAAGCGCTCCCAAGTCTTAAACCATACTCCGGCATTTCAGCGCAAGTATGCGTAGCGCAGCGCATTCACACGAGCGTTCCTAATTCAGATCGCTCTCACAAGCTTTGATCGGGTATGAGGCTTGAACGAAGCCTTCGGCAGGATTGCGCCGAGCAAGGCCACAGTTTCAACTTGACTTTGCCGCGCATTGGGCTGAACATCCGTGCATCGCATCATCTCCGGGGCGCACTTTCTTGCGTGCCCGCAAGAGAGTAAAAGGCTGTTAGCTTTCTGTCTGAGCGAGCAGTGACGCTCTGGCTGAGGTAGCATTTTGATCCACTACTTTCATGGAGAACGCGCGAAGGAGGACTTATGAATAAATTCATCAGCTTGCTCGGGTCGGTCTGGTTGTGCCTGCTGCTACTGTGTGGGGCTCACGCTCAGGGTGTAGGCTCTTCAGGGGATATTAGGGGCACTGTAACCGATGCCAACGGTGCCGTCTTGCCAAACGTACCCGTGACGGTAATCGGGACACAGACGGGTTTGAGGCGCACGACGGTCACCGATGACGGCGGTCAGTATCGAGTAACAAATCTGCCGCCTGCTACTTACGACGTAAGTGTCGAACTCCGTGGTTTTGATACCGCGATTCGAAAGGGCGTTACTGTCACGATAGGGGGGACGGCTTTCGCGGACTTCCAAATGACAGTGTCGCCAGTGACGGCGCAAATCGAGGTGACCGCTGAAGCGCCTGTTGTGGAGACGGAAAAAGCCGCGCAGGCGAATACGATCTCAGAGAAGTACATTCGCGACTTGCCCATCAACCGCCGCGACTATCTCACCTACACGTTGTTGATGCCTGGTGTCACTGATTCCACGAGACTGGCTTCAGACCAGGATTTTCGAGTTAAGCAGACACCGCACAGCGGACTCTCATTCTATGGCAGCAATGGCAGAGGTAATAGCGTGACCGTGGATGGCGGTGAAGCCAATGACGATGCCGGCGGTGTTCGCCCGACGATGAGCCAGGATGCGATCCAGGAATTCCAGATCAACCGAAGCAACTACTCGGCTGAGATTGGGGGGGCAAGCGGCGCATCGATCAATATCGTGTCCAAGTCAGGCACTAATCAAGTGCACGGCAGTTTCTATGGCTTTTTCCGCGATGACGTTTTTGATGAACGCGACCCATTTTCCTTCACCCAAGCGCTGCAGCCGGGCCAGACGTTCAATCCTGGTGCAAGCGATACTCTGGGCCTGCCAATTAAAGATTCCTTGAGCCGCCAGCAATTCGGCGGAACGGTGGGCTTCCCCATCAAGAAAGACAGGACATTCCTATTCATCGCTTTCGAAGGCTTGCGACAGAACGCACAAAATTCCGTTCCCTTGCTGACCAACACGAATATCTTTCGCCCTCAGAGCGATCCGCTGAACAATCAGGTCGCTATTCTGAACGCGCTGGCGGCCAAAGGCGGGACGCTCGTCCCATGCTTCACCGGGCAGCCGGCTATACCGGCAGCCACTTGTGCCGCCTTGCTTACCAGCGCTTTGACCATATCTCCGTCTACCGGTCTGAATGCCGGTGTAACCGCGCGCAATGCGTTCCTGATCAACCAGTTTGAGAGTAACGGCGGTCTGTTTTCATTCGACACGCGTGAATACCAGGCCTCCGGGCGCTTAGATCACCGAATCAATGAGAAGAACCAGGTGTATCTCCGCTACAGCTACGTGCACGACCTCGAGAGCAGTCCCGATGTGCAATCACTGACAGGCTTTTCGCGGGGCAGTTCGGTCCATAATTACGATAGCACGATCCAGGGGAGCTGGTTCCGCCTGTTCAGCGCGAACACCGCGAACGAGGTCCGGGCGCAGTGGAACTACAACAGCTTTGACGTGATTCCTAATGAGCCCGGGCAGGTGGGACTCGATATCCCCGGCTTTGCGAATTTGGGGACTCAGATCTTCCTGCCCAGCTTGACGATCTCGCGCCGCTACGAGTTTGCCGACAACTTTACTTTGACTCGTGCGCACCACAGCATGAAGTTTGGAGGTGAGGGGCTGGTGCGCGGCAACCATACCGAGTCCCACACGTTTTTCCCGGGACGATTTGTCTTTGGCAGTCTCCCTGCCGCCTTACTCAGCCCGTGTTTGGGGGTGCCAGCAGCTTGCGGACTTACAGGGGTAAATCCGACGACTCTCAACTCGCTTCAAACAGTTTCGTTAGGTCTGCCTCAGTTCTATCAGCAGGGCTTCGACAATCCGGTCTATGTCGCTAACCGGCCCTACGCTGCCTTTTACTGGCAAGACTCGTGGGCGATCCGGCCAAACTTCACGCTTAACTACGGCATCCGGTACGAACTCGACGTGCAATACGGTAACCTAAGTACCGACAAAAACAATTTTGCTCCCCGCGTTTCGTTTTCGTGGGACCCGTTCAAAGACCACAAGACGGTGGTGCGTGGAGGGTATGGGATTTTCTACGCTCCGACCTATGCCCAGATCCCCAATGTGGTGGCGACTCTGGGCGTTGTTAATGGTTTCCGGCAAATTGCTCAGGTGTTCGTGCCTCTCACCGGAGTTCCCGGGAGCCCTCCAACCCTTACGTCAGCGTTGATTTTCCAGACGCTGTTTGCACAGGGAAAGGTCGCGTGTACAACACCGTCGCCCGGGAATGCTGCTTGTATCACACCGGCTGATTTGACGCAGTTTGGCATCAACGTTACTCACACCGGCGCGATACCGCCGCTTAGTGTAGTCTTCAGCGGCCAGCCTGACTACCAGAATGCTTACTCACACCAGGCTGAGTTTGGAATTGAGCGTGAGATTGGCAACGGCCTGTCGGTTTCCCTCAGCTACGTCTACGTTCACACGCTCAAGCTCCCTGTTGCTATTGATATCAATCTGAAGCCGGCGCCCTTTGTGCCCGCCGGACCAGCGAACATCCCGATTCGGCAGTGGAGCACCAGCGCGGGATTCCCCTGTGCGGGTGCGAACATCGTCAATTGTTTCGTGAACCCGTTGCTTCTTCAAAGTGACCAATATTCGTCAGTGGGATCGGCTTTCTACCACGGCGGTATTCTCGAAATCAGGAAGCGAATTAGCGATCGTTTTACCATTTTCGGGAATTACACCTATAGTAAAGCGATTGACGAAGTAACCGACTTCAACAGCGATTACGGACCAAACGATCAGACAAACTTTGCCGCGGAACATAGTCTGTCCACCTTTGATCAGCGTCACAAGGTGGTGGTCGCGGCCGTCCTGGAGAGCCCCTGGGGCGGCGGAAAAGGCGCCGGTCTGGGTGGGCGCATCTTCTCAGGCTTCCAAGTCTCTCCGATCATTCGCTACAACAGTGCACACCCTTTCAATTTGCTGGCCGGGACTAACGTAAATAACGACCGGCACTCAACCACTGA
>JADGNW010000250.1 GCA_017883315.1 Blastocatellia bacterium
GCAAGTCGCCGAAGCGCCGTCATACGGTGCGCACGATAACCAGCTTGTTGGTTACGCTGTTGATCACAACCCTGCTGGCGTTATACCTCATCGAAAAGCTTAATACGCCGGCGCCCGATTCCAATGATCAACAGCAAACGCCTTAGCTCACAACGCTGCCGCGACGACGGCGCTGGACTTTGGACTTGCTTCGCTCGCGCTTCTGCACAATACTTAACCGCGAGCGGCTGTCTCGATCCGCTTGAGCCCGGAGTCAATCTTGAAAATCGTAGTGTCAATCACACTGTTGGTTCTGGCGGTTTCGGCCAGTCTTGCGCGCGCGCAGTCGCCGGTTACCACGCTCGCCTTGAGTCCTGATCGAATCGGCGAAATCAAAACAGCCCAGGGAATCACGACTATGATTCGATTTCCTGATCCGGTTCAGGAAATCATCTGCGGCGATCTGTATGATCCGGCCACAGGGAAAGGGACATTCGTAGTCCAGCGAAGCGGGGCCGCCGATCGTCCCGGCAGTGAAGTCTTCATCAAGCCGGTCGCCTCCAAAGGCCTGAGCAACATGTTCGTCAAGACGGGTGACGGCAAGCATACCTACAGCTTCGACCTCACCATTGTTTCCACGCCGCAAGGGGCGCATCGCATGGTCAACGTAACCGATCTTGCAACTGCTGCGAGCCCGAGTGCCACAGATCAGCACAGCTCTGAACCTGCAAAGTCAGCGCCGGACTTCGAACGTCTCAAGGCAGAAGCAGAGCAGCAGGCTCGGCAAAAAGCTGCCGAAATTCTGCGCGGCGCGCAGCAACAGGCTGACCGAAAGATCGCCGAGGCCGATGCGAAGTTGGCAGAAGCCGAGCGGCTGGCGCCACAACGCGCAGATCAGGAAATCGAACGGCGATTCATGCAAGCGCTCATGTTGGGACTGCGTGAAATGAAGGTTAACAACACCCACGCGATCGCTAAGAAGGCCGTTATCACGCTCGACCCGCGCATCCTCTTATTCGACGACAAGGCCTATCTGCGCTACACGATTCAAAACACCGGCGACAAAGACTTCACCTTTACATCGATGTCGCTCGAGGTGGGCGAGGGAAAAGGCACGAAACCACTTACCGCTGAAGTCAATCAAAGCAAGTCCGTCAACTCGCTTCCGCCGGGCGAGTCGCTGACCGGCGTGATCGTGTTTGACCCGAAGCAGATCGCGGCTAAACAGAAACTTACGCTGTTCGTGCGCGGCGAGGACAGCGCCGAGCTAGCTCACATAACGATCCAGCAATAGATGTTGAAAAAGTTCTTAGCATTTCTAATCTTAGCCTTCGCCTTCGGGGCCTGTGCTGCAGTCGGCGCGTCGGCACAGGAGCGCCCGCTTACTCCGCCCGCGCGTCCGCCGGTGCCGCTCACCGATGATGACCAGCAGCGCGCGCGAGCGGAAGAACTCAACAAGAAAAAAGCGGAGGACGCAGCGGCGCTTCAGCCTGCAGCACGGATCAAGGTCCCGGCTATTCTTGCCGGGCATCATATCTCTTCGGGCAACGCAGCCATCGATGCGCTGGTCGCGGAAGCTGCTGCGCAAAACGGGCTCGACCCGTGTCTCATCCTCTCGATTATGCGAGCCGAGTCGGCATTCAATCGAACAGCCGTTTCAGTGAAAGGCGCCTCGGGGTTGATGCAGTTGATGCCGGAAACTGCAACCAGATTCGGCGTGAAGAACATCTTCGATCCGCGCGAAAACGTTCTGGGCGGATCAAGGTATCTTCGATGGTTGCTGGATCGGTTTAGCGGCGATGTGAGGCTGGCTCTTGCCGGATACAACGCCGGCGAGGGATCGGTCGAGTTTTATGGATATCGGATACCGCCCTTTCTCGAAACCCAAAACTACGTTCGAACGATCTACTCACGATATAGCAGCATGCACTTCGGATCCTTGCCTCAACTGCCGGCAGCCGAAGCGGCGAAACCTCAGCAACCCGGCGAGAAGAACCCCACCTACAATCAGATCATCCGATTCACGTCTTCGACCGGCGATGCTGCGAAATAGCATAGTTCGGTTGTAAGAGCGCCCTTACATGCTCCGCCCGGTTAGTTGAGGTGGGTGCGCTCGCCTGTTTGCACTGCCTGATAACACGCATCCACAAGCTCGACCGATTTGAAACCATCCAACGCCGTAACCGCCACCGCGGCTCCGTCCACGATTGAATCCACAAACGCGCGATCTTCCTGCGCGTATCCCCACTTTTCTTCCCGCGACAACTGCTGCATCGATCGCGTGCTGTGCCTTCCATCGAGTCCTTCGCTATAGCTGATGCTCTCCATCTCGCGACTCGTGATCGTAGCGTGATGACAGAACACCTCGACGCGCTCGAAGGGGAACAGCCAGCTCGCATCAGCCGACGATGCCAGCGTTCCGTGCATACCGCTGTCGAAACGAAGCAGCACCGAGAAGTCGTCTGTTTCGGGATATTCGTGCGACGATCCGACTGCGTCGATGCCCCTGATCTCGCCAAACAGAAATCGCATCATGTCGAACATGTGAATCGTCGTCTCGTAGAGGAACCCTCCGGTGATCGCAGGATCGCCGACCCACGCGGGATTGATCAACTCGCCTCGATTCATCTTTACGTGAGCTGAATGAGCGGGCCCCGATTCCCGGAGCATCTCCTTTAACGTCGCATACACCGGCGCGAATCTTCGGTTGTGTCCAACTTGAAAAACGGCGCCCGAACGCGCGGCTGCTTCGAGCACTGTTCGAGCATCTTCAATCGACGTGGCCATCGGCTTCTCGCAAAACACGCTCTTGCCCGCGTCGATTGCAGCGAGCGCGATCGCAGTGTGTTTCGTGTTCGGTGTGGTTATGTACAAAGCGTCCACGCCACCGATCAAATCCTCCGCACTGCTCGCGATACTTGCGCCGGTTGAATGTGCGAGCTGCTCGGCGCGTTCAACCGCTACATCGTGAACCATAGCCACGCTTACGCGTTCGTCCTTCGCAAGCAGCGCCGCGTGGACACCGCCGATGTAGCCCGCGCCGATTATCCCGACCTTCAACTTTTTCATGCTTGTCTTTCCAGCGTCACACCGAGGCAAGAACATGCGCAACTGCGGCTCGAGCGTCACGCGCAAGCTCAAACGGATCGCGTTCCCAATACTCTGGTCTGAATATTTCGACGCTTGCCACGCGATCGTAAGCGATATGCCGCAGGGCTGCGACGATTTCTTTCAGCGGCAGAATGCCGAGCCCGGGCAGCAGCCGGTGCCGATCTTCGAGCTGTTCACGTGGCCGGTCCTCGGCATCGTTGATGTGAAAGATAAAAAGTCGCGCGGGATCGAGCGCCTCGATCGATTCGATGGTCGAACCGCCAGCGTAAAAATGAAAGCTATCGATGACCAGTCCGACATTCTCTCGATCCGTCTCGCGCACGATCTCATCCGCAAGCGCCAGCGTTTGCACGCTGCAATCAGGCTGCCCAAGAAACTCGAACGCGAGGCCAACGCCGAACCCTTCGGTTATGCCGGCGAGTTCTCGGAGCGTGCTCACGGATTCTTCGATGACTTGTGCTTGACTTGCATCCCGGGGCAGGCGACCCGGCACGACGACAACGTATGGACACGCTAACTCGGAAGCGACGCGGCAAAGTTCTTCGCATTCGGAACGCAACCCAGCGCGACCTTCATCGTCTCTGAACGTAACGTGCTCGATCGAATTGATGCTGTAAGGCGCAATGCAATTCTCTTGAAACATCGTCTTGAGATCATCGGTCGTGTTCGATTGGAGAAATGTTTTGAGCTTCGCAGACCATATCTCGAGGCAATCGAACCCGGCCGCGCTTGCAGCTCTGATGTCCGTTACAAGATCAGCCTTCATTGTAGTCGCGCCGTTTAGTCCGAGTTTCATCCGCCTGGTCCTTTACCGTTTCTCGTAGACGATACCGGCTTTGATGACTCGCGCGATCTTTCGAGTGTTGTTTATGTCGGCAAGCGGATCGGCGTCGATGATGACAATGTCGGCCAGTTTGCCCGCTTCTATCGAGCCAGTTTCGCGTTCAATCCCCAGCGCGCGCGCAGCGTTTATTGTGCCTGCCTTCAGCGCTTCAATCGTGGGCACGCCCAGTTCGGCCATCAGCCGCATCTCTTCGTGCGCGCTCAAGCCCGGAGCCTGGTACACGGCCGCCGTGTCCGTGCCGACGATCAGCACACCTCCCGCGTCGTAGAACCGCTTAACGAACTGCTGCATATTGATCCAAGCCTTTTTAAACGGCGCGGTATCGAAAGGCTGTTTTGCGAGTCCCTCCCAGTCCTTGAGTACCAAAGGAGGCGGATTGCTCGCCGCCGCCGCTTCGCGAAATGCATCGGGGTCACGCGCAAAAGCGATTGTGTGATGAATGCTGAGCGTAGGCGAATAGAACACGTGCCGGGAAACCATCTCGCGAATCAACACGTCAAGCTTCGCCGGATCGGCCTGGAGCCAGGCAAGCGAGCTGGCTATCCAGCCGCCGAGAAAAGCTGTGGTGTGTGCGCTCCGAATCTTTTCGGGATCGGGTACCGCAGCGTCGGGCACACCTACGAGGTGCGTCAGGATGTTTGTACCCGCAAGCACAGCTTCCAGCGCGTTCGTCTTCCCGGTGTGAGAAATTGTTCGAAGCCCTTTCTTGTGCGCCTCATCGATCGCTGCGCGCAAATCATCGGGCGCAAGCTGCGCGTGAGTTTTGATCAAGTCCGCGCCGGCCGCCACGCGAGCGTCGACTGCGCGCCGCGCTTCGTCGGGAGTCTTAACCGTCTCGCTCATCGGGAAGGCGACCGGCTCGCCGCTGATCATCGGACCGCAAACAAGCATGCGCGGACCTTGAAGCTCGCCGATCGCGATGCGGCGCTTGAGATCGTAGACCGGCGGCAGGCTCCCGGTATCGAGCACAGTCGTTATGCCTGATGCCAGAAAGCGAGTCGACGGCCACGAGTCTTTGCCGTCATAGGCGCTGTGCGTATGCGTGTCGATCAAGCCGGGTATCAGATACTTTCCGCGCGCGTCGATCACCTCTGCGCCGCGCGGTACTCGCACTTTTGCGCGAGGCCCGACAGCTTTGATTTTGTCGCCTTCGATAATGACGACTGCGTCAGGAATGTTCGATTTGCCGTTCACATCAACGACGGTCGCGCCTACAATCGCGAGCGCGCGCGGAGCCGGTTTGGCCGCAGCCGATTTCTTTGCGGGTTTGACCAGCCCGGCACTGGTCGTCGATACGAGCGCCAGCGTGACAAGCAGCAGGATGAGTTTTCGCATCACAAGCCCCCTTTACATTTCGGATTTCGGATTGCGGATTTCGGATTGCGAAAGTTTCAGTTTCCTGTGGCAAGACTCTTCAATCCGCAATTAGATTCGCAGTCCCGTCTTTGAGTCAAAGAAGTCGGTTCGCTCCATCTGGATCTTTACGAACACTCGACTCTCGAACTCAGCTCGAAACTCCGCGCTCGCGCGAGCGATGATCTTTTCACCGCCTACTCTCAAGAAAACGAACGTTTCGTTGCCCATCAACTCGGTCACGTAAACGGTTGCCGCCAGCCAGCCGGGGTGGTCTGCCGTCGATACTTCGATGTGCTCGGGCCGGATGCCCAGCGTGACTCGATCGCGGCCGCTCAACCTTGCCAGATGAGACTCGTCCAGGTCCAGCGTTAGCGCGTCACTCGCGAACTTGTAAGATGAATGATCCACTCGCCCTTCAATGAAATTCATGCTCGGGCTGCCGACGAACTCCGCGACGAATCGATTGGCGGGACGGTTGTAGATGTTCATCGGCGTGTCGAATTGTTGAAGCTTGCCGGCGCGCATCACGGCCACCCGGTGGGCCAGCGTCATAGCTTCAGCCTGATCGTGAGTTACGTAGATCGTCGTCGTGCCCAGGTCGTGCTGCAAGCGCTTCAACTCACCGCGCATCTGAACGCGCAGCTTGGCGTCGAGGTTCGAAAGCGGCTCGTCCATCAAGTAGACCCGTGGCTCGCGTATGATCGCGCGGGCGAGCGCGACGCGTTGGCGTTCGCCGCCCGATAGCTCGCGCGGTCTTCGTTCCAGCAGAGCGCCGATCTCGAGCATCTCGGCGACGCGGTTCACTCGCCGGTTGATTTCGTCTCGCGCGATCTTTCGAACTCGCAACGGATAAGCGATGTTCTGAGCGATGGTCATGTGAGGATAGAGCGCGTAGTTTTGAAAGACCATCGCGATATCGCGATTCTGCGTCGGGATATCATTCACGCGCTCGTCGCCGATGAAGATGTCACCCGACGTTGCATCTTCCAGGCCAGCCAGCATTCGAAGCGTTGTTGTCTTGCCACAACCTGACGGGCCGAGCAGCACGACCAACTCGCCGTCGTCTGACGCAAGGTTCAATTGATCGACCACCGCCGACTTGCCGAAGGTCTTTGATACATTTTCGAATCTAACGTCCATCAGAACCTAATGCCATCTTGATGCGTCAAGATCAACTTTCACTTCGCCACTTCCGCACGATAAAGGTTGGGAAGGGTGGCTTGCCCCCGCCCCCGTGTTCCGTCAAAAGGCGATGAAAGAGCGCAGGCAAGCCACCCTTCCCAACCTGTCATTGCGAAACGTTGCGTTGACTTCAGCATCCTGCTCCGCACATCCCGTCCCTTCACTTCCTCACCCTTTAACCGCTCAAAGCGACAAGCCTCGAACCAGATACCGCTGAACCGCCATCGCGAATGCGAGGATAGGAATCATCGCAACCACGCCCGCCGCGCTCATCACTCCCCACTTGATTTCGTATTGAGTCACGCGCCCGGCGATTCCGACCGGCAGCGTCATCGAAGCGTCCGTCTGTGTCAGCACCAGCGCAAGCAGAAACTCGTTCCACGACACGATCAGGCAGAAAACGGCTGTGGCAGCCAGTCCTGGGGTGACCAGTGGAAGAATCACTCGCACGAGCGCGCCCAGCCGCGAGTCGCCATCGACCATCGCCGCTTCTTCCAACTCGCGAGGAAGTTCCCGGAAGAAGCCTCGCATCATCCAAACAACGAACGGAAGATTCAGTGCTGTGTAAACGATCACCAGCGACGTGATCGTGTTGAGTAACCGCAGATCGCGCATCATCAGAAACAGCGGAACCGCGGTCACGATCGGCGGAAACATACGAGTCGAAAGTATCCAAAGCGATAACCGCTGATCGAGCTTGCCGCGCAGCTTGAAACGCGCGAGCCCATACGCTGCCAGTGTTCCAAGAGTCACAGCGCAAATAGTCGACAGCCCGGCTACAGTCAGGCTCGTTGTCAGATACTTCGCAAACGAGCGCGTGAAGAAAGCATCGTAGTAGTGCGCCAGCGTTGGCGTGAACGCGAACCAACGTGGCGGCGACGCGAACTGATCGACTTCGCTCTTGAGCGAGATGGTCACCATCCAGTAGACGGGCGTGACCGCCGCCAACACCGCTGCGCTAAGCAGGACGTACTTCGACCATCGCGCAAGCCTCGTTCGCGTCGCGCCCGGCCGGCCTTGCTTTGCGGGACTTTGCGACTTCGCGACTTTGCGTGCGGCGTACCGTTCGCTCACGCTGCCTCCTGTTTTTGAAGCAATCGAATGTACCCGACGCTTACGATGTTTGTTAGCAACAGCAGCACAAACGACATCGCCGCCGCGTAGCCGAAATCAGAAAAGCGAAACGCCGTGCGATAGATGTACAGGCTCACTGTTTCGGTTGAGAATCCCGGGCCGCCTTCGGTCAGTATGAATATCTGATCGAACACTCGCAGCAGATCCATCGTGCGAAGCAACAACGCGATCAGAATCGCCGGCTTGAGCAAGGGAAGCGTGACGTAGCGAAACGTCTGCCACGCGGTCGAGCCGTCGACGATTGCAGCTTCATAAGGCTCTTGCGGAATCGCCTGCAGCCCGGCCAGCAACACCAGAAACATGAACGGGGTCCACTGCCAGATGTCGACCGCGATGACCGATGCGAGCGCGAGCACGGGCGATGCAGTCCAAGTCAACGACTCGGTGTTCACTCCCGCGCCTTTGAGCGTGCCGTTGATCGCGCCGAAGTCTGGGTTGAGCATCAGTCGCCAGACGACTCCGACGACAACCGGAGGCAGCATCATCGGGATTAGCAGAGCGCTTCGAAACAGGGATCTTCCTCGCAGCGGCCGGTCGAGCAGGACTGCGAGCCCCAGCCCGAGCAGAAATTCAAATGTAAGCGCGACTACCGCGTAAATAAACGTGTGAGCGAGCGCTTCGATGAAGAACTTGTCGCTCGCGAGCCGCGTGAAGTTTGCAAGGCTCCAGCGCGCGGCCTCGCCCGAGCCAGTTTGAAGACTGATCCTCACTGCATAGATGAGAGGATAAATCGAAAGCGCGACGAGCACGGCTACTGTGGGCGCGATGAGCAAGTAGGGCAGCGCCGTTTCGCGTCCTCGCACAGTGGCGGCGTGAGATCTATTCTTTCCTAAAGACCGCATCATCTAGATTGGTTCATCGGGGCAATATTCTTCTCGCGTGATCGCGTAGTACTTCACGTCGGTCTGATAGAATCGCGCGTCCTTCACGTACCGCAAGCCGATCTTCTCGACCACACGACACGACGCAATATTCTCCGGCTGCACAACTGCAACGATGCGATCGAGCCCGAGTTCCTCGAACCCGTATCGCAGGCTCGCCCTCGCCGCTTCGGTAGCGAAGCCCATTCCCCAGAAGCGTCTTGCAAGACGATATCCAACTTCGATCTCCGGTGTTTTCTCCAGAAACTGCAATCCGCAAAAGCCGATGAACTCGGCGCTCGATTGCTCGATTGCCGCCCACAAACCAAACCCGTGGTCGTTCCAATGCTTAATCAGCGCGTTGAATCGTATCTCAGCTCGCTCCCGAGACTGGGGCTCGCCGGTGCCGATGAACCGCATCACGTCCCGGTCAGCGCAGAGCAAAACGAATTCGTCCCGATCATCAGACGTGAAGGGCCGCAAGAGTAGTCGCGGAGTCTCGATCATCGGCATCGCAAGATCCATCATTCTAGTAGGGGCTTGTCGGGGCTTGTAAGGGGCGGCCCTCCGTGAGGCCGTCTCAAAATCCTCGTAGTAACGAATTTATTCGTTCCGCCTCCGCCAAGAACGAATAAATTCGTTACTACGTAAGCAGCCGCTGCTTCAAATCAAGCGTTTTGGGGCGGCCCCGGAGGGCCGCCCCTACAAGCTTACCTGGAATTTCGCTCTACTATCTTCGCTATCTCGGCGTTGGCCTGATTCATCGCGTCTTCAGCCGTCAACTCACCGCTGTTTGCTCGCGAGATGAATATTCCAAACACGTTCTCGATTTCATTCCACTGCGGCGTGCGAGGCCGCGGCCTGGACCTCTCGAGCGATCGAAGCTGCGCCGGATAAGATGGGAACTTCGCGAGCAGCTCCGAGTCAGTGAACACCGATCGGCGCGTGGGCGGATTGCCGGCGAGTGCCGACTTCTTCATTTGGTCAGCGGCCGTTGCCCACAACAGGAAGTCGAACGCGGCGTCGGCGTTGCGACAGGCTCGCGGAATCGCAATCAGCCAGTTGCCGATCTCGGCTCGGCCCTCAGTTCTTGCGCCGGGCATCACAGCGAAATTCATTTTGCCCGCGACCCTTGATTTCTCGGGATCGCTGAACGCGCTTATCCACGCTGGCCAGTTGATCGACATCGCCGCCGTTCCTTGAAGCAGGTGCGCGGAAACCTCCGACGCATTGAAGCTCGCGTAGCCGTTAGGAGCGTACTTGCCAAGCTCGATCATGAATTTCAGAGCGTCGATAGCTTCCTTTCTGTTCACTGCGGGTTGAGGGAACCGACGCAAGTGATCCTCCCCAAACATCTCCCCGCCAAATGACCAGAAGATCGGCATGAAGTCCGCCACCGCAGAGTTGCCTCGGGCGGCGCGCATTACATAACCGTAGACGCGGCCTCCGCCGGGCGAACCAGTGCGCTCGTGCTCGTCGATTGTCTTCGCTGCCGTAAGCACATCGTCCCATGTCGCCGGCTCCTTCAAGTTGTATTTCTCGAACAGATCCTTGCGATAAAAAAACAACTGCGAGTTGCCGACATACGGCAACGCGAACGTCGCGCCCGTTTCGTAAGGATGCTTGCAGAGCGCGATCGACGCGCGAATGAAGTCTTCGTCCGGTCCCGTCTGCCCTTGCTTCTGAAACAGCGGCGCTAGATCGGTGAGAAGTTGCTCGCTCGCGAATCGCGGAAACCACGGATCGTCCAGCATGATCAAGTCGTAGGCGCCGGTCGCGGCCGTAAGGTCGATCTGTTCTTTCTCGAAAAGATTGTCGTAAGGAAACTCGGCTATGTTGACTCGCACGCCGGTGAGCGATTCGTAGTCGCGAGCAGCTTGCTTGAGCGCGTCTCCTTCAACTCCGGAGTTGACCGCAAGCGAGAGTTGTTTGGCTCCGGGGCCCGCGCTCTTGCAACCAGTAAACGGAAGGACGGCGCAAAGACTTGCGACCGCGACGAGCATTAGCATCGTGTTAGCGTATCTGCGATTACTCTTCATAGGCGTCTTAGAGTCACTTCGCTCGCCGTGCTCGACGATTTTCATTCGTAGCCGGCTGATTGGCGAGCGCAGCCGAGGCCGGACGCGCGCCGCTCACTATCTCAGCAAAGACGCGCAGCCTGCTGACGAATTCTCCGATCTGCTGCTTCGCCTCCTGCGTTGTGATCTTCTTCATTCCAGCCGGAACATCGAACTGCGAACGATCAGGATTGAGTTGAAGGTCGCGCGCTTCTACAATCACCCGCGTTCTGGTTCCAGCCTGCGGCGACGTATTGAAATCAGATCGAAGCGGCAACCCGGTTTCTAAATCCACAAAGATGACGCCGTCGCTCTCGGTCGAATCATCACGCGCGGCAGCCAAGCGATACTTGATAACCGCGCGTCCGTTGAGCGGTTCGGCATCAGCTTTCTCAAATTGCATCCGCGGCTTTAGATGCTCCGCGATCGCCCCAGGGCTAAGCGCGCTCATCTGAAAAGGCAGCGTGTCCGGCGTAAGCTCGGCGTATTGCTTATGGTCGAAGAGCACCAGGTATTTCAATCCGGACTTCTCCAGATACGTGACCTGACCGAGGGGCTCGGGAAGGTTAAATGCCCACCGCCGGTCCGCTCCCAACTTGGCGAAGCCAAACTGCTGAGTGGTCATGGACGCAGGCGCACCGCCAGCGATGTCTTGAGCGCTGATCGTGATCGCCACGCCGTAGCGTTCGGGTTCCTTGATGTCGATGCCGGAGGGTTGACCGCTCGCAGACCGGGACTCAGCGTTTGCAATCCCGTTGCCGTTTTGTTTCCCCGAAGCCGCAGTCGAGTTGGCATTCTTCGCGCCTTGTGAGCCTGTGCATCCAAAGGAGGAACAAATCAGCACGAGCAACGACGCAACGAGCGTCCGTCGATAGGCGCAAAACGATTGTCGAGAATACGAGATGGACTCAAGCTGTTCTGTTCGAAACAGTGACGAAGGCATTCGTTCTTCCTTTGCAGTTCGCAGCAATGCTACTTTGCGGACGCAGCTCAAGCAAGCGCTGACCCTGGTATCGTCTTGACGAGTCGTGTAAGAAAACTATTGTGTGTAATTCGTTTTGCGATATCCTACTGTGGAAGCAGCCTGGCAAACGCCGGGCGCTATCATGCCTGCCCCTGAGTCGTTCTAATCAAAACGGGAAGTAATCCTTCCCCATTGTCACCAGCCAGCTTGAAGACTCGCAAAAGGCGAGTTCGTCTCGAGGTGCAGGGTATGTCGCAACACTTCTTATCGAACCTGAATTGGCGCCGGATCATGTTGTGCGCGCTTGTCATTGCTATCGCGCTGCCGGCGCACACCCGTACTCTGGTTTCACGCGCGGATTCGTCGAGCGCAAGAGGCGGACTGCCTCGCAGCTCAGCTCGCGGCTCAGGTCTCATCACGGGAGCGCCCGCGACATCGGCGTGTGTGGCTTACGAAACTGCCGACGCAGCCGGCTGCCGCTTGCCTAAGCCTCAGGAATCCGAAACCATCGCGCAGCGAGACCTGACACAGGAACTGCGAGTCATCAGCTCGCCTCAGCTTCAGAGCGAGGGAGGCTTGCAGTTAGTCTTGCGCGCTACACCGGAGCTTGAAGCAAACCCTGCCGCGAAAGCTGCGTTCTTGCGAGCTGCCGACGCGTGGGCGTCGCGAGTCCAAACGCCGACCATGGTAAACATCGATGTTGACTTCGCTCCGACCTGGTTTGGTCAAGCGTTTCCAGACGGCGTGATCGGGATAACTAATCCGCAGATGCTCGTCGGATTAGAACAGTATTTTAATGTACTCAGTCAGTTGATAGACTCGACGACCGACTCGCATGAGCTTTCACTCTACTGGAGCTTGCCTCAGGCGCCTGTGCCGACAGACCTGGGAGAGACAGTGGACGTGCTCGCGCCTTCAGCAGTTTATCGTACACTTGGAATGATCAATCCGGACCCGAACTACGACCCGCAAGCCTTCGGCCCGCCGCCGGCGATCGGCTTCAACTCGAACATGAGTTTCGACTTCGATCCAAGCGACGGTATCGATCCGGGCAAATACGATTTCGAAGGAATGGTCTCGCATGAGATTGGGCACGTTCTGGGGTTCGTATCGGCTGTCGGCCAGCGTGAACTCAATCCCAACTGCGACCTCGCGGTAACGGTTTGGGACTTGTTCAGGCTGCGGCCCGGTGGATCGATGGGTTCGTTTGCAACCAATGACAGAATACTCTCGTCGGGAGGCGCGCAGGTCTTCTTTGAGGGCGACTCCGAGCTTCAGTTGTCAACCGGACGGCCCGATAGCAACGGCCAGGATGGGCTTCAGCCGAGTCACTGGCGCGACGATTCGATTGTTGGACAACGCATCGGAATAATGGACCCGACCATCGCGACCGGCGCACGCACGACGCTGACGCTCAACGATCTGGCGGCGCTTGATCTCTTCGGCTACACGCTCAAGCCGTTCGGGAACAACCGCCCGACGATAAGCGCGCTCTCTGGCGATTTGAACGGCGACGTGCTCACGCTTACGGGCACGGGCTCGGACGCGGACGGCGATGTTGTGCAAGCGCAGGCGCAGTTCCTTGATCAGAAGGGACACTCTCTCGCACAAACGGCTCCGTTCTCGACGGACTTTGGCATCATCTCCAAGCTCAACATCAATATGAGATTCACGGGGATGGGCGGACAGCCCGAAGCAACCCAGATAAGCCTCGTGTTGATCGACAGCCGCGGCAATCGAAGCACGGCCATGATCGTGGACTTCAGCGGCGGTGATCCGGGCGCGCCAAAGGTGACATCAGCCTCTTATGATGGAGGCACGTTGGTAGTAAGAGGCAAGCGGATGACGGGCGACTCACAGGTCGAAGTAAACGGCGTAATCGTTGCCCCGCCAGCCGGCGTCAACGTTGCGGCTTCGGGCAAGAAACTGGCGATCACGGCTCCGAGCGCGTCATTGAATCTGCATGCCGGTTCGAATCGCGTGCGGATAATCAGC
>JADGNW010000251.1 GCA_017883315.1 Blastocatellia bacterium
CGGATTCTAGCTCGTGCGGTCGCGCCGCAAGCCGTGGTGACTTACGCGATAGGCTTCGTGTTCTTCGCCGTAGTTCCTTACTTTCTGATCCTGACCAGGACGCCGGTGGGTAGCATATGGCTTGATGCAGGATTACTGGTAGCGCGACTGTTGTTAGAGGTTGCATTCTCGCTCATCGGTTGGGTCGTGACTGTCGGGGCGCTCGGCGAGTTGAGCGATCCGAGTATCGCGGTCAGAATCGCTAATGAGAACGAAGGGACGGGGCATGTCCCTGCTGAAGCGTAAGTGTCGAACGTGTTTCGTAGCTCTTGTAGCGCTGTCGTTTGCGGCGGCGCTCTTTTCGTCTTGCGCACGAAGAATCATAACCGCAGAGGACGCGGAGAAGAAGAAAGAGAAACCATCTATTGACGCTGGCGAGCTAGACCGCGCATTGGCACGAGCCGCCACCGAAGCGCTCGGTGATCTCGAAGGCGCGGTGCTCGTGATGGACCCTCACACGGGCCGCCTTCGCGCGGTCGTCAATCCGCGACTCGCATTCGAGCAAGCGTTCCCACCGGGCTCGACAATAAAGTCATTCACCGCGTTGACTGCAATGAGAGCCGGCTTGATCGACAACGAGTCTCGCACGCTGTGCCGAGGGAGGTTCACCGGTGAGAATCTCGACATAGTTTGCTCCCATCCGAAAAGCAAGACGCCCTTCAATCTTTCGCAAGCGCTCGCGTACTCCTGCAATTATTTTTTCGCGACTATGAGTGGAAGGCTGAGCTTCGACGCATTCAAGGCGACGCTAGCATCAGCAGGACTCGGAGCGAAGACCGGCGTGAATGCAGGCGGCGAATCAAGCGGAAAGATTGGTGGCGGCGAATGGCGAGTGCGCGACCTGCTCGGTGAAGGCGATAACTTGCTGGTGACGCCGATTCAGTTGCTCACTGCGTACTGCGCGTTGATGAACGGGGGGCACGTCCTTCGCCCTCAGCTTGCCGAAGCTGAGAAGTTCACTCCCGAAGAGCGAACGACGATTCACGTCGAGCCTGCGCAACGAACCGCGTTGATCGAAGGAATGCGTGGCGCCGTCAAATACGGAACCGCTGAAAAGTCGGGACTAAGCTCGCTGCCGATCTTCGTTTTTGGTAAGACCGGCACATCAACTTCAAGCAACGGCTTTAGAAGACAGGGCTGGTTTGTAAGCTTCGCTGCTGACGCGAACTCTGCAGCCGAAGCGACTCCTGAATCACTCGAGCTTGCGGTGCTCGTGTTCATCAAGCGGTCGCACGGTTCGGAAGCTGCGGCCGTGTCCCATCGCGTGTTTGAAGAGTATGCGAAAGGACGCGGGGGCGCGGAAGAACGAGCGGGAGAGCGGGAGACAGGGCGAGGGGGCGACGCGGCGATCGGGGGGCAGGGCGAACAGAAGACGCTACGCGTGAAAATCTTGAGCGAGAATCGAGTCGTAACACTGTCGCTCGAAGACTACGTGCTTGGTGTTCTCTCGATAGAAGCGGCGGTTGAAGACGAGATCGAAGCGCTCAAAGCACAAGCCATCGTCAGCCGCACTTATGCGCTCAAGAATCTTGGGCGACACGCGAGCGAAGGCTTCGATCTGTGTTCGAACACTCATTGCCAGCAGTATGTGAGCGGCGAAGGCCGAGCTCCGGAGACGATGCGGCAAGCCGTTACCGGCACAAAGGGACAAGTACTACTCGAACCGAGCGGCAAGCTTGCCGAGACTTACTTTCATGCGGCTTGCGGAGGGATGACGGCAAACATCGAAACATTATGGGGCGCGCCGGGCTCGAGCTACCTGCGCGGCGTGCGCGACGATTATTGCGCGACGATGCCTAATCACGATTGGACGGATGAGATTCCCGCAGCGAAGCTTGCCAGGGCGCTTGCGAGCGATCCACTGGCGGACGCCGGAAGGACGATCCGGGACATCGTCGTGACCAGGAGAGACGCGACGGGCCGGGCGGAATTGATTTCGATCGAAGGAGAGCGCCGGCGTCAGGTTCGTGGATGGGACTTCAAGCTGATCGTTGGACGAGCGCTTGGATGGAACGTTTTGAAGAGTTCGCGCTTCAACGTCGAGCGAAGAGGATCGATTTTCGTTTTTCACGGAAGCGGATTCGGCCACGGATTGGGCTTGTGTCAGAGCGGGGCGCACGTGATGGCGAGACGTGGCGCCTCGTGCGAGCAGATACTCGGTCATTATTTCCCGGGCACGCGGAGAGGAACTACCGCAAAGACGCTAAGAAGCAAAGACGCAATGGAAACAACGAGCAAAGCCGATCACCCATGGAACTTTGCGTCCTTGCGTCCTTGCCGCTTTGCGTTAGTGTCCCGCGTCTTTGCGCCGGCTTCCAAGCTGACCTTATCGAGCGAGCACTTTCACATCAGCTATTCGGGCGGGCTCGCGCGCGTCGAGATCGAAGCGATACTGAGAACACTCGAGGCCGCGCGCCTGGATATGTTCGCTCGCGTCGGTCCAGCGTCGCTCTCATTGTTGGACACGGCAATCGACGTCGTCATTCACGAAACCACGCAAGACTTCATCGCGGCCCTGGGACAGTCGTGGTGGGTGGCCGGCATTACACACGGTCGCCAGATAGATCTTCAACCGCTCGCTGTTTTGAGGCGTCGTCGCGTTCTCACGACAACGTTGCGGCACGAGTACACACACGCTGTGATAGAAGCGATAGGACAAGGGCGTACTCCTCGCTGGCTGGCGGAAGGGCTTGCGATAGAGTTTGCGGGCGAAGGTTCATCGCTTGTGCGCTTCAGACCGAAGAGGCAATTGCCTGTCGATGAACTGGAACGCAGACTCGCGCGCCCTCGCTCGGCTGCCGAGATGCGTTCGCTGTATGCGTCGGCCTATGTCGAAGTTCGCGCGTTGATTCAAAAAGAGGGCGAGCCCGGTGTCTGGCGCCGTCTCAAGCCTCAGCCTCCAGGCGCTCACTCGGTGAATGCGGGTTACTCACTGAGCCTCTGACGAGAGGATTCAACAGGCGATTCGCGCTCGCATAGTTTTATTTACTGCTTGACTAAATCCTGCACGCGGACAACAATGTCTGCGAAAGGACAGGTTCCCTACTTGTTAGCCCCACGGCCCTGATACCTTCGGGCCCGCAGCCTCTTCTCTCAGGAGTTCAACATGTCTTTAAATAAGAAAATGATCGTTTGGATCGTTGCGCTTCTATGCGCGTGCCCGACGTTTGTGTTCGCAGCGCGCGCCGAGTCCCAATCCCTCGAGACTCTGCTTGCATACCTGAAGAGCCCCATCGCGGGCACGCGTCGTGATGCGGCTCACAAGCTTGGTGAACGCCGCGTGCGCAACCAGCTTGCGGTTGAAGCGCTCGCGGTGACGGCTCGCAGGGATGAAGATCGTGAGGTGCGCGCCGAGGCGCTTCAGTCGCTCGGAATGATCAAAGACTTTTCGGCGTTGCCCGAAATGGTCGATGCGCTCAAGGACACGAATCCTGAAGTGCGCCGCGTTGCGATTAAGGCGTTGGTCGCGCTGTACACCGAGCACGATATTGATTTCATAACGAACCGGCGCGCTGGGTGGAATCTGTTCAATCCGTTCCTCGACACTAACGATCACGAGATTGTCGAACCGTATTATTCGGTTGATCCAACGATCGTGACTGCGATCGGCGAATCGGCGCGGGGCGACCGCGAGCGCGATGTTCGCATCTCCGCGATTCGCGCGCTCGGCGTGTTGAGAGGGACGGCTGCGATCCCGCATCTTGCCGATGCTCTGAGCGCCGATCAGGATCTGCGCATCGAGGTGCTTCGAGCTTTCATCAAGATCGGCGATCCGTCGGCCGGCCCGCACCTCACACCTTTCTTCCGTGATTCGGATCACAAGGTGCGAACGCAGGCAATGGTTGCTGCCGGCATGCTCAAATACAAGCCCGCGGTCGAGCCGCTGCTCTCGGTTTACGGCTTGGGTCCTGAGAAAAAGGGCACGTTCAAGAAGGTCGGCGACAGAGTGAAAGGGGGCTTGTCCTACTTGCCGGCGCGAGACGAAGCGGCGCTGTGGGCGCTGTCGCTGATAGGCGATGAGAGGGCTGAGCAAACGTTCGTCGAGAACATGACCGACAAGGATGCTGACCGCCGCCAGTACGCGATCGAAGGGCTGGCTCGAATAGCCGAGCCGCGATACCAGGACCAGATTTCTCGACTGGTGCTGACGGAGAAGAATGGCGACGTGAAGCTCGCGGAGTATTGGGCGCTCTACAAGATGGGGAGCACGGCGAACATTCAGTACATCGTGCGCAAGCTCGAAACCGATCAGGAGGGCCAGGCGCGTGCGTACTTGATGGAAGCCACCAGTCCTGCCGACCTCTATCCTTACATTCAAGCGAGCAGCAAAGACGTGCGGCGAAAAGTCATCGAGATACTCGGACGCATAGGCGATCGGGATACGATCAAGGAACTCGACCCGGTCGTGCGAACCTCGAGCGCGTCTACCGCGGACATCGCGACAGTAGCGATCAAGCGAATCGAATGGCGAATATCCGGTCGGCCTCGCGCGAGCGATTCCGTCCTGGTTCGGGAGCGGCCTCGACGCGCGACCAACCCGTAGAAGAAATCAGAGGATTGAGGATAGAGGGTCGAGGATCGAGAGGAGTGATTCGATCGTCGATCCTCTATCCTCGATCCTCTATGTTCGATCCTTTTGCCTTCCCCTCGCTCCCACCTTAGAATAGGCGTTCATCACTGACGAAACTCTCGGAGAGAACATGGCAAGAATGCTGGCCGCCCTGGTGTGCGCCACGGCGCTAATGGGCTTGGGGCTAATGAGCTCGAGCGTGAATGCGCAGGACTTTGCCGCTGATGCGAGGCGGATGATGGAACGCGCGGATGTGAAGCGCGCATTCGATTACGTCGACGCGCACAAAGATCAAATCCTTGCGGAATGGATCAAGCTCGCCGAGATAAATGCTCCCTCCGGTAAAGAACAAGTGCGCGCCGAAGCAGTGCGAAAAGAGCTCGCTACGTATAAGCTCGACAAGATTTCTTACGACTCAAAAGGAAACCTCATCGCGATTCGAAAAGGAACTGGCGGCGCGAAGCCCGTTGTGTTTGACGCGCATCTCGACACGGTCTTCCAGGAAGGCTTGAAGATCAAGGCCGAGATTCGCGATGGCAAAGTCTTCGCGCCGGGAGTCGGAGACGACACTCGCAACGTGGAAGCGATTCTGAGTTCGATCCGCGCGCTCGATGAAGCTGGGATCAAGACCAAATCGGATTTGATATTTGTGTTCACGGTCGAAGAAGAAACCTCGTTTGGCGGAGTGAAGCGATTCATCGCGGACAACAAAGATCGCATCGGTCAATACGTAGCGCTCGACGGAGGCTACGAGGGGCTGAATTACGGCGGCATCGGAATAAACTGGTACAAACATCACTTCATCGGTCCGGGCGGGCACACGACTTCAAAAGCGCCGCCCTACTCGGCAACGATTCCGCTTGCCCGCGCGATCACTCGCATCTATTCGCTCGAATTACCGAAGGACCCAGCCGTCTATTTGAACATAGGGATGCTGGGCGGATCTGAAGTCGTCAACGCTAAGGCTGCCGACGCGTGGTTCACAGTTGATCTCAGATCGACTGATCAGAAGCTGATCGACGAGTACGAGCAGAAGATCGCCGGAATACTTCGGGAAGAAGCCGACCGCGTGGGCATGCAAGTGAAGACGGAGCTGCCGGAAGCAAAAGTGCCGGCGGCCCAGATTCCAGGCAGCCGCGAGTCGTTCATCGTGCGAATGGCTGAAGCGGTGCACCACGCGATTGGATTTGAGAATGTGCCAGTGGGCAACAGCGCTTCAAACAACGCGAATATAGCGTTGCTGGCGGGATTGCCGGCGATCTCGACCGGCTGCGCGCCGTGTGGTGGAGATCACTCGTTGGGTGAGTGGTGCCAGATCGAACCGTTCTATCGCGGGATAAAAAAGCTGATCCTGCTTGAAGTGGCGCTCTCGGAAAAGTGACGGATGTAGCGTAGACTATCCAGTCTGCGCAATGTTCGATGGACCTGAGTTTGGGAATCATCCGCAGACTGGACAGTCTACGGTACATCTGTCGAGGAGTTCACAATGAAAGGCTTAAACCTGTTGTTCATCGCAAGCTGGGTAATCTTGCTGGTGGTCTCCGGAGCGATTGTTCTCTTTTCTGCCGAGTCGCTCTGGATTGCTTACACGGGCAAGCCCGACCGGCTGACGCCCGAGTACTCGCTCACTCAGATTGGAGAGCAAGGCGGCGACCAGGCAGTGAAAGCGTTTCGCGGACGCCGAGCTACTGCAGCGACGTTCGCACTCGGCTACGCGCTTCTTGCCTTAGCTGTTACGTGGATACCTTATCGTCGCGGCGAGAAGTGGGCTTGGTGGGCGCTGCTTGGTTCGCTCGGACTGTCGCAATTGTTGTCGCTCGCCCGAGCAATAATGTTGGTGACAACCGCCGGCGTGAGCACGCCAGCAGTGCTCCTCGCTTTCATGTTGCTTGGCTTGCTAGCCGGCGCTCCGCGGATGTTTAAGCAACAAGACAGATCGCTGGATAGCTAGGGCTACCGTCAGCACGTGAGAGCAAACGGTCCCGTCGCGGAACGGTTCCAGGCGACGAATCGCTCTCGTTTCTAATGAGTGAGTTTGTCCTCATCTCGAACAAGCGCAGATATTGTTGGCGGTGTTCCTGTCAAGAACAGAAAAGGTCGTGCCCAAGGAGAAAAGCTGTATTGTTGCAAAACCATTCTTCGAGCATGTATCGATCCTCGCGAGCAGCCTACGATCTGGCCCGTTCACTTGTAGTGTGATCAGGCATCCTCTTCGAGTTACCGCTGCCGTTCCAAGCAGAGTCACCCCGCCACAGCTAGTAAACTGATAATCACCAGTAGTCGAGTTGACCCGAAGCGTAGCGCCAGTCGTCTCATCTTGGAGGCAGAGATCGTACGGCGCTATCTCGGTGATTTTCGCGACAAAGGCATCGGAGTCACCGCTGTTGATCGGTTGATATGAGTTTGGAGTAACAGGAAAGTTACTCGAATAGGTTGCTCCTATCACATAGGCGTTACGAGACGGGTCGATCGCTATGCCGGCGCCGAAGTCGAAGTCTCCCCCGCCAAGATAGCTAGAGTAGAGAAGGGCGGTTCCTGGTGCGTTCAACTTGGTCACAAAAGCATCCCCATTTACCCCGCCCGTAAGCTGAAAGGCATCCGGCGTCGTGGGGAAATCTATTGCCCTGGCTTGCCCGGTTACGTATGCATTACCCGAGGAATCGACAGCGATGGCATAGCCGCTGTCGCTGTTTGTACTGCCACCAAGGTATGTAGAGTATATCAGGGCGCTTCCTGTTGTGTTGAGTTTAGTAATAAAAGCATCGCCGAATCCGCCGCCGCTGACTTGGAACGCCCCCGGCGTGGTGGGGAAGTTAGATGAATTGGTTTCACCCGTCACGTAAGCGTTGCCTGTTATGTCTAGTGCGATGGCACGGGCGATGTCCGTAGTGCCGCCTGTGAGATAGGTTGAATAAACCAAGGCGCTGCCGTTTTGATTGAGCTTGGTCACAAAGGCATTGAATGTGTCCCCGCCGTCCCCTACCGGATCAAAAGCTCCCGGTGTTGTCGGGAAGTTGCCGGACTCAGTCGCGCCGCTGATGTAAGCGTTCCCTGATGAATCCACTGCGATGCCAAAGCCAAAATCCTCACCGTTGCCCCTCTCAATTCGTGCCCCACCAAGATAAGTAGAGTACTCGAGTGCGGACCCTGCTGCATTTAGCTTTGTAACAAAAGCATCATCGCTCCCGCCACCGAAAGCAGGCTGGAACGCCCCTGGGGTTGTCGGAAAGTCAGTTGAGTACGCGGTGCCCGTTATGTAAGCACTTCCAGCAGAGTCCAGGGCGATGCCATTAGCTACCGCAGCCCCGTGACCGCTAAGGTAGGTCGAGTAGAATAGGGCACTGCCCGACGCGCTTAATTTCGTAATGAAGGCTTCAGTACATGGCTCGCCAAAAGCACAGATACTGCCGCTATGCGAAGGCTGAAACGATCCGGGCGTCGTTGGGAAATTTGTTGACCGAGTGTATCCCGCAATGAAGGCTTCGCCTGCCGAATTTACAGCTATGCCATAGCCGGCGTCATCGTGATGTCCGCCAAGGTATGTAGAATAGCTCAAAAAGTTCCCCGTAGAATTCAGCTTAAAGATGAAGGTATCCGAGGAGCCAAATCCCGCGCCGCCGTTCGTTCTCTGGAAAGCATTAGACGTGACAGGGAAATCAGTCGAAGTCGTAATACCGGTTACATAAGCATTACCTGCGAAATCAACAGCAACGCCATAGGCTTGGTCAAACCGGCTGCCGCCGACATAAGTCGAGTAGCTTAAGACCGGGTCAATGGTAAGCGGTGCCCTTGCGTTATACGATGCTATTTCAAATCCAACCTGGTTCGGTCCTCTTCTAACATAGTGAACACGGACCTTTTTCCTCTGGCCGCCAGTTTCCTGGTAGGCAACAGGCTTGTGCTGGCGGACGCTACCTGTTGGTGTGGTAACAACTAGACTGCCGGTCGCATCAATGCGCATCTCCTGTGCGCCCTCAAACGCGAGCGTGATATGCCTGGGATCGGCTCCAGGAGCCACTATCAAGTCATACTCCAGTTCTCGCTGGTTGCCGTAATAGACAAGATCCACACCGGGATAGACCTGCTCATACTTCACCTTCGCGTAAGTAGGAACATTCACGCGCCACTTCTTCGGATCGTTGCCGATGAAGTAGTTACTCTTGCCGGGCAGTTCGTCGATCCCACGCGCTCTGGCTGCGTGGTTGGCGCCAACCAACTTCATACGTAGTGTGGCCCCATCGGATTCGACGTTTGCGCGTCGCTGAGGTTCGGGAACTGCGAATTTCGCAGGGCGGCTTGGCGATGCGATTTGCGCTGAACCGGCCAGGTTCAAAACGGCCTCGGCGGTCGTCAAATACAGCGTATTACCGGCGCTGCGTGAGACAAACTCCACGCGCGAATCAAACTGGCCCTCGTTGGCTTCAAAGCTCAACGGCAGCTTACCGTATGCTTCGCTCATCCGGGCGAGCGCGGTTTTGTCCGAGGTGGTCAACTTAGATTGCGTGCCGCTCATACCGGCAGATTCCGTTTGACCGCTCGAATGAACAGGGTCTTTGATACTGGCCAGTGGCTGCACCCGGCCGGGCCACGAGGCACTCAGCAATGCGGCCGTCGTTGACAGACCCAGAATGAAAACAAACAGGCGCTTCGTCGGGATAAAGGATGTCCTCATGTCAGTCTCCTCTTCGCAATGTCCGTTTCCTCGTAAGGGCTTCACGATGCCAAAGTGCTCAACACACCGCACAGCTTAGTCGTGGTCCAGAGGGTCTCGGGCGATGAGACGTTCCGAGCTCGATGCAGCGGCTATTCTATCAAGTTAATGAGGTCGACGACGTGATGAGAGACACACGTCGCCGTGATGCGTGTCATGCCCCTGGTTATCACTGTCCTCCTGGCTGAATACCGCCGAACCTATCCGGGGCTCACGAGCACGAGTGTGTGCCTTTGCTCGGGTCTCCGAGCACTGCTTCGTTTGCTAAATGACCCTCGGACCGTGGACGGTTGCGATTGTAATGCTAGTCGAAGTAGTTCGCAACAGGTACGTTCTTTTGCCGCTAAAGCGTCCGCTGCTGAAGTGCCCCATTGACACTAATTCAAAGCGGTCGATATGATTCACAGTCGGCTTGGTTCTAAAGTTTTCATCAGCAGTGAGCCGAATCATCCAGCGAGGTAACGGAGTACTAATGTTGACTAGAAAAAACGCCCCTTTCGTTTTCAGAATCGCACTAATAGTCGCCGCCTTTACTTTGGCGAACCTCTCCGTCAGGTCTTCTGACGCCTTCTACCTTCACGCTGACGCCGGGCAGAGCGTCGCGGCAGGCGCGCAGCTTTCTGCTGAACGCGCCGAAAAGCACATTCAGTTTCTAGCTGCCGACAAGCTGCAGGGGCGGCGCGCGGGAA
>JADGNW010000252.1 GCA_017883315.1 Blastocatellia bacterium
CTCACATCAACTGGCCGTTGCCCTCACCTTGAACCGTGTCCTCTCCCGCCGGTACAATGAAGTGTTCTCGACTCAGAGAAACTCGTCTCTATCTGGGCTCAGCTCTTAATGGCGATAGAAAAGATAACAGTTCGCGGCGCTCGACAGCACAACCTAAAGGACGTCAGCGTCGAATTGCCGCGCAATCGCCTGACCGTTGTGACCGGGCTCTCGGGCTCGGGTAAATCAAGCCTCGCATTCGATACAATCTATGCCGAAGGCCAGCGTCGCTACGTTGAATCGCTCTCCGCTTACGCGCGCCAGTTTCTGGACCAACTCGAAAAACCTGACGTCGACGCGATTGAAGGGCTCTCGCCTGCAATATCAATCGAGCAGAAAACCACAATGCGCAGCCCGCGTTCGACGGTCGGCACGGTAACCGAAGTCTATGACTATCTGCGGCTGCTGTTCTCTTCGATCGGCGTGCCCCACTGCCCGAAGTGTGGCCGCCCGATCTCACGGCAATCGATCGATCAGATCGTTCACCAGATGGCTACGCTGCCCGAAGGCGAGCGCGTGATGATACTTGCTCCACTCGTTCGCGGTAGAAAAGGTGAGGTCAAAAAGGAACTCGAAAAACTGGCGCGCTCTGGATTCAATCGCGCTCGCATTGACGGCGAGATCCGACAACTCGACGAAGAGATCAAACTCGACAAGCGCCGCAACCACACCATCGAAGTCGTGATCGACCGGTTGCTTATCAAGCAGGGCGTGCAGAAGCGGCTCGACGACTCGGTTCATCTTGCGGCGAAGCTCACCGACGGATTGGTGCTGGTCTCGATCGTTGACGGCGAGGAGCGCCTCTATTCTGAGAAGATGGCCTGTCCCGAGTGCGGGATATCCGTAAACGCGCTCGAGCCCCGTTCTTTCTCGTTCAACAGCTTCTACGGCGCGTGTCGCGAGTGTCACGGTCTGGGCAGCCGGGCCGAAATCGATCCGGCCAAGATCGTGTCAGATCCTCAGCTTCCGATCAACGAGCAGGATCCGTTTCCTACCGACACGAACATCAGCAACTACCTTCGCGATGTGATGAAGTCTATGGCAAGGCAGGCAGGTGTCTCGACGGACAAACCCTTCGCCGAGTTGCCGCAAAAAGTTCAGGACTCGTTTTTCTACGGCTCCAAAGAGCGATTGACGCTGCGCTACGGCGCTTATGAATACAAGACTGATTGGAAGGGCGCAGTAGCCTATCTGATGGCTCGCGCCGAAGATATGAAAAGCGAGAGCGCCGTTTCCACGTTCGAGGGACTCATATCGCCGATCGTTTGCGCGGCGTGCGGCGGGCGCAGACTACAGTCGGCCTCACTCGCTGTCCGAGTCGGCGGCCGGACTATTGCCGATTACACCGCGCTGCCGATCTTGCAGGCAGTCAAAGTCTTCAACGCGGTAAAGCTCAACGCGAGAGAAGAGAAAATCGCGGGGCTCGTGCTGCGAGAGATTCGCCAACGCGTGAGTTTTCTCGAAACCGTCGGTCTTGGCTATATGACTCTCGACCGGCCCTCGGCCACGCTATCGGGTGGTGAGGGTCAACGCATCCGGCTCGCGACACAGATTGGCTCTCAACTGCGAGGCGTGCTGTACGTGTTAGACGAGCCTTCGATAGGGCTTCACCCGCGCGACAACCGCAAGCTGCTCGACACGCTCGAACATCTTCGCGATTTGGGAAACACCGTGCTCGTAGTCGAGCACGATGAAGAGACGATTCGTCGCGCTGATCACGTCGTCGATTTGGGTCCCGGCGCAGGCGCACACGGAGGCTTCATCGTCGCGCAAGGAACTCCGGAGGACATCGCTCGCAACCCTGAGTCGCTGACTGGACGGTACATCTCGGGCGAACTATCGATTCCAGTTCCACTCGCGCGGCGCTCTTCCAACGGCAAGGCGATCACCGTGCTCGGCGCGCGCGCTCACAACCTCAAGAACATCGACGTGCGGTTTCCTCTAGCTCTGTTCATCGTTGTCACAGGCGTATCTGGCTCAGGCAAGTCGACTCTGGTCGATGACATTCTCTATCGAAGCCTCGCCCGCAAACTGTATCGCAGCATGCTGGAGCCCGGCGCCCATCGCGAGGTAGCCGGACTCGAGCACATCGACAAGATCATCGAGATCGATCAGTCTCCGATCGGACGGACACCCCGCTCGAACCCCGCGACCTATACTGGCGTGTTCACTCCAATACGCGAACTGTATGCGATGTTGCCCGAGTCACGTGAGCGGGGTTACAAACCGGGACGGTTTTCGTTCAACGTCAAAGGCGGCCGCTGCGAAGCTTGCCAGGGCGACGGCTTGAAGCGCATCGAGATGAACTTTCTTCCCGACGTGTACGTGCTGTGTGACGTTTGCCGCGGCGCCCGGTACAATCGCGAAACCCTTTCAGTCCAGTACAAAGGCTACTCGATAGCCGATCTGCTGGATACGACTGTAGAAGAAGCGCTGCCGATACTCGAGAACATTCCGCAGGTCAAAGTGAAGCTGCAGACGTTGATCGACGTCGGGCTCGGCTACATAAAGCTCGGCCAGTCGGCTACGACGCTTTCAGGCGGCGAGGCGCAACGCATAAAGCTTGCGAAAGAACTCTCGAAGCGGGCAACAGGCCGGACTCTGTACATTCTCGACGAGCCAACAACCGGATTGCACTTCGAAGATGTGCGCAAGCTTCTGGATGTGCTTCATCAGTTGGTGTCGCTGGGCAACACCGTGCTTGTAGTCGAGCACAATCTCGATGTGATCAAGAGCGCGGACTGGGTCATCGACCTTGGCCCGGAAGGCGGCGAAGAAGGCGGCAGGGTCGTCGCAGAAGGCACGCCCGAAGACGTCGCTCGCACGAAACGTTCATACACCGGGCAGGCGCTTCGGCCCCTCCTCAACGGCCATCGCACTTAGCAGTACTTAGCCTGCTGAAGTGTCCAACGCAAATTCTTCTCGAACATTTGACCGTAACTTTTTTGGCGTGTATTAGTTCATACCCATGAAGACCAAACCAGATCGCGAGGACTCAATATGCAGAGACCTGATCGTTTGATTCTTGTGCTCTTGTGGGTGGCCACCGCTGTGTTTCTGACGACTCCAACGGAATTGCGTTCGACCGCTCAAACGAAATCTGCTTCACCGTCCGAGAAGGTCGTCGTTCCGAAGATATGGGACGCAAAACAACTTGCGACTTGGGCAACGCCGCTCGCCGGCATTAACATTCCGGCAAACTTCTACAGCGAAGAAGAGTATTACGCCGCGCCGATCGACAACCTGCGCACCTATCCGGTCTACGCTCCGGACAAAGAACCCAAGGGCTATCGAGAGTGGATGCTCAAGCAGGGCCCGCAGAGGTTGATCGAGCCCGAGAAGCTCAATACTGAACGCGACTGGATCGAAGCCGGCCGCGTGGTATTCGGAGGACTCGACTTCCCCGTTACTCGAACCGACGACCCTCGCATAATGAAGTTCCTTAGCGATGCGGAGGCCGTCCGCAAAGGCGGAGACGCGATCACAAGAGACGGTATCCTTCCCGCGCTCCGATGGACCGTTGATCGCGATGGCAAGCTGAAGGTCGCGCTTGCGGACTGCTCGGGTTGTCACAGCAGAATCATGCCCGACGGCTCGCTGCTTCTCGGCGCTCAGGGGAACTTAACCGTTGCGTTCGAATCCGTTGGGGTTGTCGTCGAGGGATTCACAAAGGACCTGGAGCATAAGGGCATCACGATCAATCAAGCCGAATACGCGGCGTATGGAATGCCGTGGCTCAAG
>JADGNW010000253.1 GCA_017883315.1 Blastocatellia bacterium
CGCGCTTCGAGTAGCGCGATCGTCTCTGGAAACGCGCTCGGAACAATTATCACATCTTCGATCACGTCGTCGATCAACCCTTCCATCGTCCCTTGGATCAGCAACACATTCGCTGCGCCCGGTTCCGATGCCGGAACGTCGATCAATTCGAATCCCGCGAGCCGCGTCACGTCCACCCACTCGCGGTTGACGAGAATCGAATTCCTGCCGACATAAGAACAGCCGCTCTTGAGATGTAGACATTGTCGGACATCGACCGCCGTGACTTCATAATCGAATGGCGCGAGAGCGGCTCGCAGTTGAGCAATGCCCTCGGCGTTCGTGCGACTCGACGCGCCTACAAAGATTCGGCGTCCGATGCGCATCACGTCTCCGCCATCGAGCGAGCCAGGCGCTTGCATAAACCTTAGCGGTCGATAAACAGACAGGCTTCGGGCGAGGCTCTCGGTTTCAGGCCGTCTGCTCGCGGCTCCCATCACTGGAATCACCGCGACTTCATCAACGACGATGGCGGCGTCTTCGACAAACACTGCGTCCGGCAAGTCAGCTTCTGCTGCGAGTGAGACAACCCGCGCGCCGAGTTGCCGCAGGCATTCCTCATAAGCCTCGTGCTGCGCGATCGCCCTCGCGAAATCGATTGGCTCCTTGGCGTGAAAGGTAAGCTCGCAGCGATTGATGCTCGGGCTGACTTGTCGGGTGATGGCAGTTAGCATTTGTAAGGAAGAAGTCGTTTCGAGTTGCAAAGAAAAAAGAAGTCGTTTCGATTTGTAAGGAAGAAGTCGTTTCGCGCAAAGCACGCAAAGGACCGCAAAGCACGCAAAGAGCGCTCTACTTCTTGCAAGCCGCCGAATCGGGAGTCTTCCCTTCAAGCAGCGCCGCGGCTACACACGCCCAACGGGGTGCAAGCTGGGAGCTTGCGGAATTCGTCTCATGATAATGATCGGGCGAGCCCGCTGACTTGCACGGGTCTTGCGCCTCACGAAGCCCTCGAGCCGGATCGGGCGACGGCGGGAGGAAATCATAACCCGGCACGATGTAGCCGAACTCGTCGGGGCACAGCCCAAACACAAACTTGTACTTCTTCGTCATTCGGTCGCGCACGCCGGGTTCGGCGGGACGCTTGGTGTCGGCCGCCGAGCAGTCGCGCCGGCGATGCTGTTCTACACCGTAGAAGACTTCCGGAAACAACTCTCCCGGAACAGTGATGATCTGCGCATCGCCGATCGTGATCGCGTATACCGTTGACTCAAGTTCAAGCTGCTCGCCTTGGCGGGGCATCGGCATCGTATCGAGCACGCCTTTGCTGGCAAGGAACGCGTAGGCTACGTTGTCCATCGGCGCTCGCAGGGTAGCTTTCTTCAAATCGATTCCAGGGGACCCGTTCCACTCGCCGTGCTCCAAAGCTTCGAAGACTGCTTTCGCCACGTCGCGGCCGATGGCTTCAGTCCGCTCAAAGGTGTAATCGGGGCGTTTGCTGTTGGGCTTCAACGGATAATCTTTGCCGTCGAATCGAACGCGATCAGCGGCCTTGATGTTCGAGTCGCCGATGATCTCGACCGCGCCAATGTCGCCGCTGATGTAGATAGCCGTGCCGCCGTACTTCTTCTCGACGGCTTCGCGCACAGCGTTAGGGAAGTCCGAAGTGATTACGGTGTTTCCGCTTTCCATCGATTCAGGGTGAGTGTTCCAGTTGATGACGGTGGCGATCACCCGGTCGAGAGTTGTCCCCGAGCCGTCGAAGAACTGCATCACGCGCATCTCCTGATCAAAGAAGTCCGGAGGCCGGCCGTGTGTGCGGGTTTGCATCCCGGCGATTGACGGAGACATTTGCGGATCTGTGCGCCCAAGCTTCATCACCGCGCGCACGGTTGAAGCAGCGGCTTTGTTGATGGCGTTTGCAATCTGGCGATCGACGAATCGAAGGTACTTGGGGTACTTACCGTCGCTGAGCGGGTTCGGCCCCCAGGCGCCGATGGTGTCGGGAGCTTCGTGATCGTGAGTGCTGGCGATGAGAATTTCGCTCACGCCGAATTTGGGATCGACGAGCTTCCTGATCTCGCCAAGCCCGTAGTAATTTGCTTTCGAGTAGTAGCCGATGACATCGATCGCAACGATTGCGATTTTGGTCTCACCGTATTCAAGCACGACCGCCCGCGCCCAAAGGTCATCGTGCTTACCGGTCGCCGGGCGGTTGTTGCCGAAGCCTGCCAAATATATTCCGTCGTATTTGCCCTTCGAGCTCGAGTCAAGCGCATCATTGCCGGGATCGTCCTCAAAGGGTTCGCCGGTGTCCCAACGCCCGTTGTGATTTGCATCGGTGAACTTCTCGCCCCACACGCCAGACTCCGTGATGGTTCCGTCCCAGTCAGGATTCGGTCCGAAGGGTGTGATTGGTAACGCGGCAACTCCGACTTTCAGGCCGCGCTTCGCGACTCGCGCAGCGGGCGCGATAGAACCGACCTGTGTGAGCAAGAGCACCAGTGCAAGCGATGAG
The DNA here is from genome assembly GCA_017883315.1 of Blastocatellia bacterium. GTDB lineage: Bacteria > Acidobacteriota > Blastocatellia > UBA7656 > UBA7656 > Onstottus_A. The sequence goes on from JADGNW010000253.1 coordinate 2,495, forward strand.
ATGAGGGATTTTGACATCCGTTCCTCCGTATGGCTCGACGATTGAGCGATCAAGGTGATCCGATCATAGCGTTCGTCATCTGCATGCTCAAGGAAGGTCGCCGGTACAAGCGGCGTTAGAGAGGCGGCTTTCGTGAGTTGGTCTGAAATCGCGGTGGGAGCGGCGGCCTGCAAAAAATCAACTTGACAATCGAGCCCGAAAAAATAATTATATGCGGGTCTACAGGCTTCCTGGCAGTAAATTAATAGTTTCGATCATAACGTTAACGCGTGCGTTGTAGAAGCACCTCCTTGAGATTTCGGTCATATCCGGCCTTATGCGCGCAACCGACATCGAGCGACTGGTATACGCCTTTCCCGTGCGGCCATCCGCCGAGTCAGGTTGGAACTTTGGCTCGCTCCGCCTACTGAGCGGAGCTGGATTTAAATCGAAAACACCCGCTCACAGGAATCGAAAGGAGACAAGCATGCACACAAAGTTTAGACTCTTGCTGCTGGCGATTGCTCTACTCACGCTGGCGGCAAGGACCACCCTCCCGGTCATGGCACAGAACCCGACGGGGTCCATTCACGGCATGGTAACTGACCAACAGGGCGCCGTGATTCAGAACGCAACCGTCACAGTCACCAACAAAGCAACTGGAGATACCAGAAAAGTCAACGCCGGCAGCGATGGCATATACGCCGTTGAAAATCTGCTGCCTGGCCAGTACGACGTGAAGATCGAAGCTCAAGGCTTCGCGACCCAAAACATCACATCACTGGTGGTGCAAACTGGAAGCACGAGTTCGGGTGACGCGGTGCTTCGCGCTGGAGCAGTTGGCGAGGTCGTCGACGTCGTGGCCGAAGCTCCGATCATCGACAAACAAAACTTCAAGATTGACGGCGTGGTCACTCGCCAAAAAATAGACGCGCTGCCGCTCAATGGGCGCAACTTCTTACAGCTTGCGTTGCTGGAGCCCGGCGTCGGAGTTTCGGTCTCAAATCCGGGCAACGCCAACAGCCTTTTTAACGTGTCAATCGGCGGCGCTGATTCAGCGCTGACCAGGATCACGGTCGATGGCGGCAGCGTGCTCGATCCTGTGACCGGTGGCGCAGCCCAAAACTTTTCGACCGAGTCGATTCAAGAGTTCCAGATATCGACGTTCAGCTTTGACCTTTCGACCGGCGTTACCTCGGTCGGCGCGGTCAACATCATCACGCGAACGGGGACCAACGCCTTCCACGGAAACGGATTCCTGTTCTTCCGCGACCATTCTTTCGCCGCGCTTCCGACGTTCTTCCGTCCAGCCGGCTCCTTCGATCCTTTCTTCCGACGATACCAGTCGGGCGGCTCGTTTGGCGGACCAATAAAGAAAGACCGGGCGTTCTTCTTCGCCAACTTCGAGAAGCTGAACCAGACCTCCGCGGTCTCGACCTTCGTCACTGGACCGCCAGTGCTCGCGGCCTTCAACAGCACGTTCACTTCTCCATATACCGGATACTTGTTGAACGCACGCGGCGACTTCAAGATCAGCGACAAGAACAACCTGTTCGCCCGTTTCAGCCGCGACAAGAATGACACTTTCGCGCCAAACGGCAACAATGTGATGCCCTCGAATTGGAGAGCGAACAGAAACCGGGACAATAACCTTCAGGGCGGGTTGACGACCGTGTTCACGCAGAATCTTGTGAACGACGTTCGCTTTAACTATCAACGCATAAACAACACCAGTGACATCCCGTCCGCCGCCGACTGTCCGCCTAGTAATCCGGCGTGCATAGGTATCGCCTCGGATCCACTCGGCAAGGGCGTGCAGATTCAGGTGAACAACAGCAACCTGGTAATCGGTAATGAAACGAATGCTCCACAGAGCCGCGTATTGGACCGCTACCAGACGCGCGACGATATGAACTGGCAGAAAGGCGCGCACCGGATTCGATACGGCGCCGAGTGGGAGCACAACTACGGCACAGGAAGCTGGGACTTCTTCGATCCGGCGCTGATCGTGCTGCACGACCCGCGTGACGTCGAAGCTACAAATGCAGGTCTGGCGGCAGCGGTTGACGGCTCAATAGCGGCGGGGCTGCTACCCGCAGCGCTCGGGCCGGTGATCAAGGCAAATCTCAATATCCCGATTCCCGCTTCGTTGCGAACAGGTTCGACTATCCGGCCTACATTGGCGGACCTTTTGCAGCTTCCGTTCATAGCGGGTGTTGCCGGAGTCGGTGACAAAGCTCAACCGCCTTCGTTTCACACGGACATCGCCCGCCAAGGCAACCGCTACCGCTTCTACGGACAGGATTCGTGGCTGGCCAAGCCGGGCTTCACCTTGTCATTTGGGGCCTCGTATCAATACGAGACCAACCTGGGCAATCACGATCTGAATCACCCAGCGCTTCTGCAGGCGCTCATCGGTGATCTCGGAAAGTCAAAGAAGGACAAGAACAACATTGCTCCCTCGCTTGGATTTGCGTGGGACGTCAGGAACAACGGCAAGACGGTCATTCGCGGCGGCGCTGGAATCTACTACGACACGATTCTATTCGTCACCAGATTGCTCGAGCGACCGTTACTCGGACCGGCTGGGGACGGGCGATTGTCGATACCGACGGCGTTCTTCCGCAACACCATTGCCTTCCCAAGGCTGGCGGGACTCGGAGCGTTCAGCTTGTACAGCAACGCTATAAACCCGGCAGTTGGTCAGGGCCTGGACATCCGCAACAACCTCGTCGGTGTCGCTCCCACAGCAAGCACGCTGCCGAGCAAGTTCACCGGACAGAATCTGCTGGATGCGCTGGCGGCGCAGGTTCCTCAACTGCAAGCGCTGCTAAACGCCGGCGCTTCGCAGGGCTTCGACAGTCTGCAGTACGTGAAGTCATCTCAGCTTCCGGGCACCCTGCTCGATCCGAATCTTGTGGTGCCCTACTCGGAGCAGTTCACGCTCGGATTTCAGCATCAATTGCCAAATAATATGGTGGTGTCTGTTGACTTCGTTCAGCGTAATCGATATCACGGCACGCAAGGCCTGGCGGCTGCGATCGATTACAATCACTTCAACCGGAGCGCGGCCCGCGGCGGACCGGTGCTCCCGAAATGCACCGCGGCGCAGGCGGTCGATCCGAACGCGATTTGCGCGAACGGCCCGATCTTCATCATCAACAGCGTTGATCGCAACCACTACAGAGCGCTGCTCGCGAAAGTGGACAAGCGCTTTTCGAACCGATACCAGTTCACCGCGTCCTATGCGTTGTCGAGCTTAACGGGTTTCTTCCTCAGGGGCGGAACACCCGAAGACGCGGACGCGTGGTTCAAGACCAGCGGACCTCTCTCCTCGGATGCAAAGCACCGGTTTACATTCAGCGGACTCGTGAACTTGCCCGGAGGAATCCAGACATCGCTAATAGCCGTCTTTTCCAGCAGGGCTCCTTTCGATGCTCGCCTCGGCGGCACCGTCGATCTGAACGGAGATGGGCAGGGTGGCGATACTCTTCCGGGTCTGAAGATCAACGATCTCGGACGCGGCACCAGCAAGAGTGACTTGTTCACGCTTGTCGGCCTTTTCAACCAGAACGTGGCCAAGCCGACTTGCAACGCCACATTCACCACCTGCACGATTAGCCCGGTGGTGCTGCCGGCCAATTTCAGCTTCGGCGATATCTTCCAGTCTGAGGACGTGAGAGTCTCGAAGACCTTCAGATTCAAAGAGCGGTACTCGATTGAAGCGATTGCCGAGGTCTTCAACATCTTCAACTTCGCAAACCTCGGCGGATACTCGCAGACGTTGGACTCCTCCAGGTTCGACTCTGCGGGTAACGTCGTTCCGATATCCAGCTACACCTTTGGACAACCGTCCCAGAGACTGGGGCTGGGCGGATTCGGGACCGGCGCGCCGCGAGCGCTTCAACTCGCTGCTCGCTTCTCCTTCTAACCTGATACCCACGAGCGTGCGAGAGACCAAAGTTGGCTCTCTCGCACGCTCGCTTTTCCTTTTCAAATTAGCTACAGGACTAAACTGCTATGTTCAAAGAGCGGGTATTCCATCACCGTGTTGTGTGCTTGCCTTTCCGTGGCCTCCTTTGGCTTTCACTGCTGCTGGTTCTTTTGTGCGGCTCGCTCGGTATTGCCGCGTCGGGTCAAGCTGCTTCCGCACCTTCGCAACAGTCCGCTCAAGCGTCAAAGCAACTCGAGCAGATGGTTCCGATGCGAGACGGAGTGAAGCTAGCTACGGGCATATTTCTCCCGGAAGGCAACGGCCGCTGGCCTGCTGTGCTTGATCGAACTCCTTACGGAAAGAACACGCAGGCGACCAGCAGTGCGCTGTGGACAGCGCGCGGGTTCGTTCTTGTCGTGCAGGACTGCCGAGGCAAATTCAAAAGCGAAGGCGAATATCGACCCTTTGTCGATGACGGGACCGACGGCTACGACACGGTGGAGTGGATCGCCAAACAGCCCTGGTCAAATGGTAAGGTGGGGATGTTCGGCGCGTCTGCAATGGGTATTACCGCGAACCTTGCGGCGATGATGGATCCGCCGCACCTGATTGCCAACTTTGTGATGGTGGCGCGCTCGAGCATTTACTCTCAATCCGCGTTCATGGGAGGAGCCTATCGCAAAGAGTTGAACGATCGCTGGCTCAAGTCGCAGAACGCCGATTCGGTGATCGCCGAGACGCTCAAGCATAACGTGTACGATGGCTTCTACGATTCGAACGAGATGTCCAAGCACTGGCATCAGATTCGAATCCCAGTTTACAACTGGGGTGGCTGGTACGACATTTTTGATCAAGGTAATATCGATAACTTCGTCGGATTGCAGCAAACCGGCGGCGGGCTCGCGGCAGGCAACCAGAAACTCATAATGGGTCCGTGGGGACACGGGCAGATCGACGAAGTAAAGTATCCGGAGAATGCCGGAGGCGTGTTCGGAAAGTCGTCCGTCGAAACGGCGCTGCGGTGGTTCGAGTACTGGCTGCAAGGAAAAGACGATGGGATTATGGATGAGCCGCCGGTCAGGTACTACGTTATGGGCGATGTCACCGACGCGAAGGCGCCAGGCAACGAGTGGCGTACAGCGTGGGCCTGGCCCGTGCCTGCGAGAACCACTTCTTACTTTCTTACATCGGCCGGCGGATTGAGTGAGAAGATGACCGGTGAACAGGAGAGCGCTGACGGTTACATTTATGATCCGAAGAATCCGGTGCCGACCATCGGTGGAGGCAACCTCTTTATCAAGAAGGGCCCGATGGATCAGCGCGCGATCGGCGATCGAAAAGACATCCTGAAATTCGTAACACCGGTGCTGGCGGCGCCAGTCGAAGTGACCGGTCGCGTGACGGTCGAGCTGTGGGCTGAGAGCGATGCTCCGGATACCGACTTCATGGCTAAGCTCGTGGATGTCTATCCCGATGGCGCCGAAAGGCTAGTGCTCGACTCGGCGACGCGCGCCAGATTTCGTGAGGGGCTCGACCGCGAGGTCTTTATGAAGAAGGGCGAGGTGTACCGATTCTCAATCGACCTGTGGTCCACAAGCATCGTCTTCAACAAGGGTCATCGCATCGCGGTTCACATCACCAGTTCAAACGATCCGCGCTTCGATCCGAATCCTAACACCGGAAAACCGCTGAGAGCCGACGGAGAGACTCGCGTAGCCAAAAACACGATTCATCACGATCGCGCGCATCCGTCGCGAGTGCTGTTGCCGGTAGTGCCGTCATACATCGCCAAGCGGCCGTGAGTGACGAAGCCAATGACGAAGAAGGGGCCGTCGCGCTTCGGCCCCCTTACTTTCCCGATACTCCCCCGAACCCGCCTCTCATCCTAACCAATACAGCTTCCCTACCATGCACGTGGTCTGTTTGTTAAAACAAACGTGTGTGCGTGCATTGGAATGGGCAATGGATCAAGTGTAGACTAGCCTACTCGCTTGCTAACGCAGACTGTAAGTCAACTGACGTGACCATTCCCTGAGAGGTGATGCTTGCCGAAAGTGAAAGACAAAAGTTCGTCTAGTAGTTCAGCCGCGAACCTCGGCTTCGAAGCCAAGCTCTGGCAAGCCGCCGATGCCCTCCGGAATAACATGGACGCGGCTGAGTACAAGCACGTCGTCCTCGGGTTGATCTTCTTGAAATACATCTCCGACGCGTTCGAAGCCAAACACGCCGAACTCGAATCACAAAGAGCAGAGGGCGCGGACGCTGAAGATCCTGATGAGTACCGCGCCGTCAGTATCTTCTGGGTGCCGAAAGAGGCTCGTTGGTCGCACCTCAAAGCGAGCGCGCCGCAGCCGACCATTGGCACGACCGTGGACGACGCGATGAGCGCGATCGAGCGCGACAACCCCTCCCTCAAAAGCGTGCTGCCCAAGGATTTTGGGCGGCCTGGTCTCGACAAGCAGCGGCTCGGGCAGATCATCAACCTGGTGAGCGACATTGCGCTCGGGAGTGCCGCCGATCGCGCCAAGGACACGCTCGGTCGCGTGTACGAATACTTCCTCGCGCGCTTCGCCAGTGCCGAGGGCAAGAGCGGCGGTCAGTTCTACACGCCGTCCAGCGTGGTCCGCGTGCTGGTCGAGATGCTCGCGCCATACAAGGGCCGCGTTTACGACCCCTGCTGCGGCTCGGGCGGCATGTTCGTCAGCAGCGAGAAGTTCATCGAGGC
>JADGNW010000036.1 GCA_017883315.1 Blastocatellia bacterium
CGCCGGGCACGGGCAAGGCGAAGACGTCGGGACATGTCTACCAGCGTTCGCGAGGACCCGGCGGTATGCCATTGCCGGTTCCAGCGCCGCAGACAACTTCGTCGGCTGAGTACTCGCTCAGGTATGCCGGCAGCGAGATGGCCGATCGACTGCTCGACGCGTTGGGATTGCCGCACGGGCGGCATTAGAAAGTTTGCGCGTTCGCTGGCCATCGAAAAACTTATTCGATACTATCTCCTCTCTCGCGGAGCCGACGCGTTTCTTTCAAGCTGCGCGCGAGTCGCCTGACACAATTTTTGATACACTGAGCATCGCTTTCGTACCTCTGCTCGCTTCAGCCCGCGCATCGTTACCGCGCATTGTTACGACGATACGAAATGAAATACGGCTTCGTCATAGACCATCGCAAATGCATCGGCTGTCACGCCTGCACAGTCGCCTGCAAGTCCGAGAACGAAGTTCCTCTTGGTACTTTCCGCACTTGGGTTAAGTACATAGAGAAGGGCGAATATCCCGACACTAAGCGATTCTTCTCGGTGCTCAGGTGCAATCACTGCGACGACGCTCCTTGCATAACCATCTGCCCGGTGACTGCGCTGTTTCGCCGCGACAACGGCATCGTCGATTTCAACGGCGATCGCTGCATCGGTTGCAAGTCGTGCATGCAAGCCTGCCCTTACGACGCGCTCTACATCAATCCCAACACCAACACCGCCGAGAAATGCAACTTCTGCGCGCATCGAATCGAAGCCCAGCTCGAGCCCGCTTGCGTGATCGTTTGCCCGGTCCAGGCAATCATCTCCGGTGATATGGACGATCCGACATCGAAGCTCTCTCAGCTTATTTCGTCCGAACAAACGGCTGTCAGAAAGCCCGAGGCCGGTACTTCACCGAAGCTGTTCTACATCGAAGCCGATCAGGCGGCGCTCACGCCAACCGAGCAAAGTCATACAGGCGGATATCTGTGGTCCGAGTTACGAATGGATCCGGTGATGGCGGACGATCAGGCGTTTGCGGCGGCGGAAGCGCGCGCTCGAACTACCTACGATGTTTCGCATGAGCGGCCGTGGGGATGGAAGGTGTCGGCTTATTTGTGGACGAAGTCGATCGCGGCAGGCACATTCCTCCTCGCGTCAATCGCGATAGGTTTTGGTTTCGTTCGCGATCACTGGCTGTACGAAACAGCCGCGCCTCAGGTGTCGTTGTTGTTCCTGACTGCAACAGTCGCGCTGTTGGTGTGGGACCTCAAACGGCCGGACCGTTTCCTGAGCATTCTGTTTCGTCCGCAGTGGAAGTCGTGGCTGGTGATTGGAGGCTACATCCTGGTCATCTTCGGCGCGATGCTGACGGCGTGGTTGCTGATTCCATTCACCGGAATGTTTCGAGCCGAAGGACCAGTGATGTTCTTAGGCGCGCTGTCCGCGGCGATGTCGGCTGTGTATTCAGCATTCCTTTTCCGGCAAGCGCGAGGACGGGTCTTTTGGCACAGCACACTGACGCCTCTGCACCTGCTTGTTCAGGCGATGGTAGGCGGCGCTTCAGTTCTGATGATCGTCATCGTAGCTGATTCGATAATCTCAGGCAGCAGACCAGTGGGACCGGGTTGGCAGTTCCTCTATTACGAATTCATCGGCGCACTGGTAGCAAACGGCGTATTGATCGCGGGCGAGTTGTTCATGCCCGAAGAAAACGTCGAGCGAAGGCGCGCGGTTCGGCTGATCACCAGAGGCATTTTCCGAAAGATGTTTTGGGGCGGCACGGTGATCATCGGATTGATCATGCCGCTGCTTGCGCTCACGAGCGGTGGAGCGCAGTCACAGGCTGTCGCGATCCTCACTTCTTTGTCCGCTCTTGCGGGCTTGTTCTTGTGGGAACATATTTGGGTGCAAGCCGGTCAGGCCGTGCCGCTGAGTTAGTTCCTTCCGGTCTAACCGAAATGGACCACCGATGGTCAAAGCAATAGTCACAAATCAGATAAGCAGTGGTGCATTGCAACCGTGGCGTCCACCACCCCAACGGCTCATGAAACGAATCGTTCGCTGTAGTCTCAATGCTGCCCCTGCTCTGCTGATGAGCCTGTCGCTCTTCTTCTGCTCGCTTGGGTCGGCGCGTGCACTTTCCCAGCAACAACGCGAAAGCGCATCGACCCTCAACCCCGGCGAGGTGATTGAAAGAGAGATGGCAGGGGTCGCCGTTCACTCTTATCGCGTGGCGCTCAAGGCTGGCCAGTTTGTTCACGTAGCCGTGGAACAAAAGGGCATTGATGTCGTGCTGACGCTTATCGATCCCAATGGCGCGCCGCTTATCGAAGCCGATAGCCCCAACGGCGCCGTAGGCCCGGAGTCGCTTTCGTACATTGCGGAACGGCCCGGAACATACATTCTGAAGATAAGCTCTCTGGAAAAAGAAGCGCCGGCGGGCCGGTACACCGTTAAGCTCGACGAACTGCGTGCCGCAACACCGCAGGACAGAACCCGTCTGGCAGCCGAGCGGTCCTTCAGGGAAGCCGTGCAGCTCAACGCTCAGCAAACAGCCGAGTCCCTCAACAAAGCAACAGCAAAGTACGAAGAAGCGATTCGATTGTGGCGCGAGGCCGGCGATCGTGGGTCTGAAGGGCTGGCGCTCAACAATCTCGCTGAGGTTTATTACTCGCTTGGCGACCGGAAGAAAGCGCTCGAGTTATTCAGCCAGGCTCTCTCGATCATGCAAGCAACCGGCTCGAAGCTCGGCGAGGCGACGACCTTGTCCAACATCGCCGCCGTCTACGAGGACTTCGGGGAGAAAGATAAGGCGCTCGATTATTACAACAAGGCGCTTCCGCTGCGCCGCGCGGTTGGAGATAAAGCAGGCGAAGGCGTGACCCTTTCGAACATCGGATTCCTCTACTCGCACACGGGCGACAACCAGAAGGCGCTCGACTATTTCAATCAAGCGCTCGCCATAATGCGCGCGACGGGCAATCGACTATTCGAAGAGACAATCCTCAACAATGTCGCTGCGGTTTATGAAGAACTGGGTGAGATGCAGAAGTCACTCGATCACTACGATCAGGCGCTGCAAATCGCCAAAGCGCTCGGCGACCGCTCCGGGGAATCGACGATCCTGAACGGCCTCGGCAATCTCTACTTCACCCAGGGTGACAACCTCAAGGCACTGGACTATTACACCAAATCGCTCGGGCTATCACGTGGAGTCGGTGACCGCGCTAAAGAAGCCGCTTCGCTTGGTAATATTGCTCTCTCATATGATACGGCAGGTGAAAAGCAAAAGGCGCTCGATTACTACTCGCAGTCGCTGGCGTTGACGCGCAGCGTCGGTGATCCGCGGAAGGAGGCTGAACTCCTGTCCAACATCGGCGCGTTGTACAACTCGATAGACGATAACGAGAAGGCGCTCGAATATTTCGATCAAGCGTTGCCGCTGCTGCGATCGGCCGGCGATCGCTCCGGCGAAGCCACCACGCTCAACAACATTGGCGCGGTCTACGACAGAATAGGCGAAGGGCAGAAGGCTCTTGAATACTACGATCGGTCGCTCACTCTGATTCGAGCGATCGGAGAGCGGCGAACCGAAGCCGTGCTTCTCGACAACATCGGCGCCGTTTACGAATCGCTGGATGATCATAAGAAGGCTCTCGAATATCACAGCCAGGCCGTAACAATCGCCAAAGAAGTGGGCGACAAAGCGACGCTTGCGACCGCGCTCAGGAACGTCGGGTTAGCGTGGCGCTCTTTGGGGGACAACGCTCAGGCAATCATTCAACTCAACGCAGCTCTGGAAAACGCGAAGGCGGTCGGCAATCCGAGACTGGTCGGATCTGCGCTGAACAATCTGGGCGAGACCTATCTGCTGTCGGGAGACAAACGCAAAGCGCTCGACTATTACAACCAATCTCTGCCGCTGTGGCGCAGCGCGGGAGATTCGACCGGCGAAGCGGGCACGCTTTACGGACTTGCGCGAGCCGAGCGGGACCTGGGGAATCTCTCACAGTCGCGCGCGCACATCGAAGCCGCGCTCGCCATAGTCGAGTCGTTGCGCGTTCGATACAGGCGACAAGAGTTGCGCACGTCGTACTTTGCTTCCGTTCAGAAGTACTACGATTTCTACATTGATCTCTTGATGCGCCTGAACCGCGGGCAGAAGTCAAAGGGAAACGACGCGCTGGCGTTGCAAGTGAGCGAGCGGGCCCGCGCTCGCGGACTGCTGGATATGCTCACAGAAGCGCACGCCGATATTCGCCAGGGCGTTGACCGCGCGTTGTTGGAGCGAGAGCGGTCCTTGCAACAGCAGATCAGCTCCAGAGCTGCGTGGCAAATGCAATTGCTCAGCGGTAAAAACACCGCGCGACAAGTCGCCGCGGCTGCGACGGAGATTGACGCACTCACAACACAACTTCAGGAGGTCGCGGGGCAGATACGAGCGACCAGCCCGCGCTATGCGGCGCTCACCCAGCCGCAGCCGCTCAACCTGAAAGACATTCAACAGAAGTTGCTGGACGACGATACGTTGCTGCTCGAGTACTCGCTCGGCGAAGAGCGCAGCTACCTTTGGGTTGCAAGCAAGACGACGCTCACGAGTTATGAACTGCCGAAGCGCGCCGATGTTGAGAAGGTCGCGCGCCAGCTTTACGGCTTAATGACCGCGCCGAACCAGCCAGCGCGGGGCGCCGACCAGAAACGCGGCTTGCGAGTGGCGCGTACCGCGAGCGACGACCGGCAACTACAAAACGCGATCATCACGCTGAGCCGAATAGTGCTCACCCCCGCGGCGGCACTGCTCGGAACAAGACGCTTGCTCATCGTCGCCGACGGAGCGCTTCAGTACGTGCCGTTCGCGGCGTTGACTGCGCAATCGAACACCGCCGCCGGCTACAAACCGCTGGTTGTCGATCACGAAGTCATAAGCCTCCCTTCAGCCTCGACTCTCGCCGTGTTGCGACAAGAACTCAGCGGAAGAAAACCCGCGAGCAGAACCATCGCAGTGCTCGCGGACCCGGTCTTTGAAGCTAACGATGAACGCGTAAAGAAAAGCAGAACAGAAGCGAAACCGCTAGCGTCGACGGCTCAGCGCGGCCTTTCTATAAACGTTCAGAAGGCTGCCACGGAGAGCGGTGTTGCACGCGCAGGCATGATCATCCCGCGACTGCCCGGAACCAGGCAGGAAGCCGAAAAGATCCTGGCGCTCGCGCCGGCGAACGAACGAAAACAAGCAATGGATTTCGCCGCGAGCAAGGCGACGGCAACAAGCGACGAACTGGGTAAATACCGCTTCATTCATTTCGCAACACACGGTTTTCTGGATAGCCTCAACCCGGAGTTGTCCGGGATAGTTCTATCGCTCGTCGACGAGCAAGGCGCGACTCAGAACGGATTCCTCCGCGCGCACGAGATCTACAATTTGAGGCTTCCTGCCGACCTCGTTGTGTTGAGCGCATGTCAAACCGGACTCGGAAAAGAAATTCGAGGCGAAGGACTTGTGGGCTTGACTCGCGGATTCATGTACGCGGGCGCCGCGCGCGTAGTGGTGAGTCTTTGGAGCGTGGACGATGAGGCAACTTCGGAGTTGATGGCAAAGTTCTATTCGCGAATGATAAAGGACGGATTACCCCCGGCATCTGCGCTTCGCGCCGCTCAACTCGAGATGCTGAAGCAGTCGCGATGGCAAGCGCCATACTTCTGGGCGGCGTTTGTGCTGCAAGGCGAGTGGAAGTGATAATGCTTGTGCGAACGGAGGCTTTTATGTCGAGCACAAGTTTGGAAAGGGTAATCGAAGAAGTGAAGACGCTGACCATTGAGGAGCAGCGAAACGTGAAGGAGCTGATCAATTCGCTGCTGGAGGCTCGCGGTGACGAGGCAAAGGAGTCATCGCCTCAGGACCTGCTGCAACGCCGGATGCTTGAGCGAGGCGCAATCAGCGAGATCCCGCGTCGAGACGCGTCGCAGTATGAGGATTTTGAGCCGGTCGAAGTTCAGGGCAAGCCACTGTCGGAGATCATCATCGAGGAGCGTCGCTAGTGCCAGTGCCGGTCTACTTCCTCGATAGCAGCGCTGTAGTCAAGCGCTATAGCAACGAGACAGGCACAACTTGGGTAAGGAGCGTAGTCGACCCTGCAACTGGAAACCATATATATCTAGCCCGTATCACCCGAGTGGAGGTAGTGTCCGCGATCACAAGGAAGAACCGTAGTGGGGGAATCTCTGCAGCCGACGCCTCAGCAGCAATTGCTCGCCTGCGCCTGCACTTGACCAACGAATACGCGACGATCGATATCTCTTCAACTGTAATCGACCACGCGATGGTATTGGCCGAGACGCACGCGTTGCGCGGCTACGACGCAGTCCAGTTGGCCGCCGCTTTGGAACTAAGAGCCGATTGCCTGGCTATCGGCATTCCGGCTCCGACGCTGATCTCAGCCGATGTCGATCTCAATGCGGCGGCAATTGCAGAAGGACTCGCAGCAGACGATCCGAATGCTCACCCCTAAGAGGACTGAAAATGCCAGCCAAAGGCGATAACGCCACGCAACCAAGGCCCGAGGACTTGCAATCAAAACCCGTCCGAATCGGTCCTACCCTCGCGAGCTATCCGCCTCCCGATCGTTGGGATGACTGGGTCGAGTACGACGCCAAGAGCTGGCCTAAGAAAGTCGAGCGGCGTTACTCGCTCGTGCCCACCACGTGTTTCAATTGCGAAGCGGCTTGCGGACTGCTCGCTTACGTCGATCAAGACACCGGCGAGATCCAAAAGCTCGAAGGCAATCCCTTGCATCCG
>JADGNW010000254.1 GCA_017883315.1 Blastocatellia bacterium
GCTCTGTTCCCGGAGATGTGGAGCGTCGGCATGTCATTCTACGATCCAAAGCGCGAGGGCGATCGTGAACGATGGCAAGCGCTTGCCATCACCCAAAACGATCCGTTCATCAATCATTTCAGGAATCTTGCTAGAGAACTAAACATGGCGATCGCGATTACATATCTTGAGAAATGGAATGGAGCGCCCCGTAACTCGGCGTCTCTGATCGATCGTCATGGCAAAATCGTGCTGACCTATGCGAAGGTTCACACCTGCGAGTTTGACTTGGAAGCTGCGCTCACACCTGGCGATGGGTTTCCAGTGTGTGCGCTGGACACCGAACAAGGCGAAGTGAAGATCGGTTTCATGATCTGCTACGACCGGGAGTTTCCCGAGAGCGCGCGTATTCTGATGCTCGAAGGCGCGGAGCTGATATTGACGCCGAACGCCTGCACGCTGGACGAGCATCGCTTGGGTCAACTCAAGGCGCGTGCCTTCGAGAACATGGTAGGCGTTGCGATGACCAACTACGCGGCGCCACAGAACAACGGGCATTCCGCGGCGTTTGATGCGGTGGCCTATCCCACCGAAGAGAAACCGCGCGATACGCTGATCATCGAGGCCGAAGAGCGTGAAGACGTCTACATCGCAGCGTTTGATATGGACAGTATCCGCGATTACCGTGAACGAGAGGTCTGGGGTAATGCTTATCGGAGACCACGTCTCTATGGAAGGCTTACCGGCGAAGAAGTGGAGGAGCCGTTTGTTCGGCGGCGCGCAACGCGGTGACGCTAATCTCGGCCAAGGATTGGAGGACGACAGTATGGATCTGACGATAGATGAGCTGCTCGGTTACACAGGTGAGGAAAGGGCCAAATGGGAGAACTGGTTTTCAGTTCACGGCAACGATCCTCTGAAGTTTGCGATGCCTGGTGAAGTTCATCCTGACATTGGCGCTCTTATTCTTCATTGTTTCTGGGCCGAACTGTTTTATGCGTTGTGGATGCAGGGCGAGATGCTCAGCGAGGATAGAGCAAAGAAAGAGAACGAGGCACTGGCGAAGGATCAGGCTGCGCGCATATTCGCTTTTGGCTCTTCAGCGCGGAAGGAAATGCGAGGCTTTACGGCGGGCGCGACTCAGGAAGACTGGGACCGCGTTCACGAAGTTGAAGGTCGCGGGGTTCACATTAAAGGTCCCGCGCGCAAGCTGATTGCGCACATCCTCATACACGAGATTCGTCACTTCGCACAGATGGCGGTTGTCGTGCACCAGCACGGGCTCGCGCCACCGGGCGATCATGATTTATTGTTCAGCAGATCGTTTGGGTCTCTGGTGGAGAAGGTCTGACAGCGTTTTCGAACACTCGAGTTCCCAACCAGGTGACGCGGGATGCCTTCAGGATTTTGGGACTCCGTACTAAACAAACAAAGACGGCTGTTGCTGGTGGACAGCAGGCGCAGAGTTCAAACAGGAGACTAGAAATGACCACGAAGAACACTCCTCCAGGTCTTGGCGAAGTCCTTAAGCAGCCCAGCCGGCGCGGATTTCTAAAAGGGTTGTCAGTGGTGGTTGCTACCGCTGGCGTTGTGTCCCCGCTCGCGAGTAAGGCTTCAGCGCAGACGACCGCGCCTTCTCGTCCGGCCGGGGGACTCGGAAGCAGCGCCGAGAGCACGCTCTTTCATGTCGTGGACACAACTTCCGGCAAGGTGCAGGGAATCGTCAATGCTGGGATCAAGGAATTCAAAGGCATACCCTATGGCGCGCCCACCGGCGGGAAGAACCGCTTCATGCCGCCGAAGAAGGCAACGCCCTGGACCGGTGTTCGCGAGTGTTTCGGCCACGGCCAGGTCTGCCCGCAAACGCCTGCCAACCTGCATTCCGAATACGGAATGATGATCCAGTGGGATATGCAAGTCGGCGGTATGGGCGAGGACTGTCTCTCGCTTAATGTATGGACTCCGGGAGTGAATGACGGAGCGAAGCGTCCGGTGCTGGTCTCGTTCCACGGCGGGGGCTTTGCCACTGGCTCGGGCAATGCGCCCGGCTACGACGGCGCTCAACTCGCGCTGTTCGGTGACGTAGTTGTTGTTACTGTCAATCATCGCCTGGCGAGTCTTGGTTACACTCACCTAGCCGACCTGGGCGCGCCGCCTGAGTTCGCTTACGCCGGCGTGGCCGGCATCATGGATCTTGTTGCTTCGCTGCAATGGGTCCACGACAACATCGAGAACTTCGGCGGCGATGCAAGCCGAGTGATGATCTTCGGACAATCAGGAGGCGGGGCGAAGACCTCAACTATTCTGGCTACACCTTCCGCCAGAGGTCTCTTCCACTGCGCCGCGGTCCAGAGCGGTTCGTCGCTTCGGCTGACCACGCGCGAGCAGGCCACGAAGACTGCAGAGATGTTGTTGGCTAGGCTCGATATCCCGAAGACACGCATCGCCGACATCCAGAAGATCCCCTGGCAACAATTGCTTGAAGCGCAGGCTGCGGTCGCTCCCGGACTTGGCGGCGGTTTCGCGCCGGTGGTCGATGGAACGATTCTCCCGCACCATCCATTCGATCCAGTCGCGCCTCCGGAGTCGGCGGACGTGCCGATAATAGTTTCAACGACGCTCGAGGACGCAGCGCTTGCTCTGACTAATTTTGATCTTACCGAAGCCGGACTGAAGGCGATTATCACTCAGCGGTACGCAGAAAAGGCGGACGAAATTCTTGCGCTTTACAAGCAACGCTATCCGCACAAGTCGCCTTTCTTGATTCAAGCTCAGGTGTTCACGGACTCGGGTTTCCGCCGCTCGGCGATCACTCAGGCCGAACGCAAAGCATCGCTTGGGAAAGCTCCGGCCTTCATGTATCTCTGGGAATGGGTGAGCCCGGGCTTTGGCGGCAAGTTCGGTGCGGTTCACGGCACGGACGTGTCCGCGTCTTTCCACAACGTGCGTGACAGCATCGTTGGAGTTGGTAATCCTGAGGGCAAGGTGATGTGTGATCGGCTGGCGTCGGCGTGGGTCGCTTTCGCGAAGACCGGCGATCCGAACAACGCGCGCATTCCTCGTTGGCCAGCTTACGATGGGACGACGCGCGCAACGATGATCTTCGACACCGACACGCGAGCCGAAAACGATCCGCGTAGCGAGATTCGAAAGCTCTGGGAGCAGCAGCCGCCGGCGCGTAGCATTGCCGGCTGATGAGCTTGGCAAGTTGCGACCTTTGCTTGTAACTTTGGTCTGAGCCGTCAGTCTAAGGCGAGCTGAAAGAACGGGTGCACGCGGCGATGTTCGACAAACTTCAGTTTGCCGCTATCGATGCCTGCATTCGAACGACCGCGACAAACTGAAGTTTGTCAGACATTTTCTGAGGAGAAACTTTGATGCCTGCAATGACAATCAACATCAACGGGAAGGACCGGACTGTAGATGTCAGTCCGGATATGCCGCTGCTCTGGGTCTTGCGCGACACTCTCGATCTGACCGGCACCAAGTTCGGTTGCGGGTTGGGGCTGTGCGGAGCGTGCACGGTCCATCTCAACGGCGCCGCGGTGCGCAGTTGCCAGACGACCGTGAAGAACGCGGTGGGCAAGACCGTCGTGACCATCGAAGGGCTGAACGCGAAAGCCGAGCACCCGGTTCAAGTGTGCTGGCGCCAGGCTAACGTGCCGCAGTGCGGCTACTGTCAGAGCGGCCAGATCATGGCCGCCGCTGCGTTGCTCAAACAGAAGCCCAAGCCGACCGACGCGGATATCGATAGCGCGATGCGCGGCAACATCTGCCGGTGCGGAACCTATCAACGCATTCGTCAGGCGATCAAGCAGGCAGCGGAGGTGAAGAAATGAATTCCATCGACCTGGTAACGCGTCGCACTTTCCTGGGTAGTGTCTTCTCGGCTGGCGCTTTCGTGCTCGGCGCGCGGCTGTTGCCGGCCCATGGTGCCGGGGCCTTCGCGGGAACCGCTGGCGCAAGCGGAGCCGACAACGCGGCATGGCATCCGAGCGTTTATCTCGGAATTGAGACCGACGGCACAGTGATCATTGTCGCGCACCGCTCTGAGATGGGCACGGGGATTCGCACCGGGCTTCCGATGATAGTCGCCGACGAACTCGACGCCGATTGGGCGCGTGTGAAAGTCGAGCAGGCTCTCGGTGATGTGAAGTACGGATCTCAAAACACCGATGGCTCCTGCTCGATCCGCGACTTTGGCGATGCGATGCGCGACGCCGGAGCAACCGCTCGAATGATGCTCGAACGCGCAGCGGCGGCCAAATGGGGCGTGCCGGCGGAAGAATGCAAGGCGCAGAATCATCAGGTTGTTCATGCTTCCAGCAAACGTAAGCTTGGCTACGGAGAGCTGGCGTCGCTGGCCGCGCAACAGCCGGTGCCAAAGAAAGAAGAACTCAAGTACAAACCCGCGTCGGAATATCGCTACATCGGCAAGGACTTCCCGACCGTTGACCGCGATGATATTTGCGCGGGTCGAGGGACGTTCGGCATCGACGCTCGTATGCCGGGCATGGTCTACGCGTCAATCGAACGTTCGCCGGTGTTCGGCGGCAAGCTCAAGAGCTTCGACGATCAGGAAGCTAAGAAAGTGCCGGGCGTCCAACAGACCGTCGTTATCCCGGGCTTCAAGCCGCCCCACGCGTTTCAAGCGCTCGGCGGCGTAGCGGTCATCGCCGACAACACCTGGTCCGCGATGAAGGGCCGCGAAGCGCTCAAGGTCGAGTGGGACGCCAGCGACCACGCCAGCTACGACTCGGCCGCTTACAAGAAGGCGCTGTCCGAGACCGTGCGCAAACCGCAGAAGGCCGCGCGCAATATCGGCGATGTGGACGCAGAGTTCGCAAAGGGCGGTAAGACTCACGAAGCTGAGTACTACGTGCCGCACCTTTCGCACGCGCCGATGGAACCGCCTGCCGCAGTCGTCGAGTTCAAAGACGGCAAAGTGGTCGCTTACGCGGCGACGCAGAACCCGCAAGCTGTGCAAGACACGGTAGCGGCGGCGCTTGGCATCGACAAGAAGAACGTCGAGTGTCACGTGACGTTGTTGGGCGGCGGGTTCGGGCGAAAGTCGAAACCGGATTACGTCGCGGAAGCAGCGATCCTCTCGAAGGCCGTCGGCAAACCGGTCAAGGTCGCGTGGAGCCGCGAGGATGACATCCGCTTCG
This sequence comes from Blastocatellia bacterium, assembly GCA_017883315.1. Lineage (GTDB taxonomy): Bacteria > Acidobacteriota > Blastocatellia > UBA7656 > UBA7656 > Onstottus_A. The sequence goes on from JADGNW010000254.1 coordinate 5,148, forward strand.
ATTACTATCACACCGTCTCGGCGATGTATGTCAAAGCTGCGCTGGATGAGAAGGGCAAACCGACAGCGTGGCTGCAACGGTGTGCGTTTCCAACCATCGCTTCGACCTTTGCCGGGCCGGTCGCCAAGACCGCGCAGGGCTTCGAGCTGGATATGGGCTGGACGAATCTACCATTCGCGATTCCCAATCATCGAGCGGAGAACGGTCCGGCGGAGAGTCACGTTCGCATTGGCTGGCTGCGTTCGGTGGCCAACATCCAGCACGCCTTCGCGATTTATTCCTTCGTTGATGAACTCGCGCACCTGGCGAAGCGCGATCCGGTCGAGTACCTGCTCGACGTGTTGGGGCAGCCGCGTAAGATCGATCTCGGAAGCAGCCCGCTTGCGGCTAAGTACCCGCTCGACACCGGCCGGCTTCGGAACGTGATCGAGCTTGCAGCGGAGCGCTCGGGGTGGGCTAAGAAGAAACCGGCTAAAGGCCGCGCGCTTGGCATTGCCGCGCATTGGAGCTTCTACACTTACGTGGCCGCCGTCGTTGAAGTCGAGGTTGATGACAACGGCAAGGTGCGGATTCCGCGTGTTGACATTGCTCTCGATGCCGGACGCGTGATCTCTCCCGATCGTGTGAAGGCGCAGTTCGAGGGAGCGGCGGTGTTCGGCACTGGCATCGCGCTGATGAACGAGATCACGGCGTCAGCGGGAGCCATCGAGCAGTCGAACTTCCACAATTACAGAGTCGCGCGGATGGACGAGGCGCCGATGGAGACGCGCGTGCACATTGTGCAAAGCGATGCGCCACCGGCCGGAGTTGGCGAACCGGGCGTGCCGCCGATGGCGCCTGCGATCTGCAACGCGATCTTCGCAGCGACCGGCAAACGCATTCGTGAATTGCCTGTCAAGAAGCAACTGGCGTGACTTGGACTGCGGCGGCATCTGTGCGTCGCCGCCGCTTTGGCTCACTGACCATTCGCAAGCGGCGGCGACGCACAGATGCCGCCGCAGTCCAAATCAGACGCCTGACAACTTTAAACCATAGAGGTACTTCCCATGCGCCGTAACGTGACTCTTTTTGCTTTCGCAATTGCCCTGGCAATCTCCGGCTTTGCCTTATCGCCGAATGGAACCATCAAGGTTGACGGTGGTCTGATCTCCGGTACGACTGCTGACGGTGTTCGCAGTTTCAAAGGCGTTCCGTTCGCCGCTCCTCCCGTGGGCGAGTTGCGCTGGAAGGCTCCACAGCCGGTCGTCGCGTGGCAGGGCGTGCGCCAGTGTGATGCGTTTGGTTCGGCGTGTCCGCAATCTTCTTACCCGCAAGGCTCAATGTATTATTCACCACCCGAGAAGATGAGCGAGGATTGCCTCTACCTTAATGTTTGGACGACGGCCAACTCGGGCGACAAACGGCCGGTGATGGTGTGGATTCACGGCGGCGCGCTGACACGAGGCTCCGGCTCGCGACCTACTTACGACGGGACGGCGCTTGCGAAGAAGGGTGTGGTTTTGGTGACGGTCAATTATCGTTTGGGTCCGTTCGGGTATCTTGCTCACCCTGAACTCACCAGCGAATCACCACAGCATTCGTCGGGTAACTACGGCGTGCTCGATCAAATCGCGGCGTTGAAGTGGGTGCAGAAGAACATCGCAGCATTCGGCGGCGACGCGAAGAACGTGACGATCTTTGGCGAATCGGCGGGGTCGTGGAGCGTCAACACTCTTGTGGCGACGCCGTTGGCAAGAGGACTGTTTCATCGCGCGATCGGTGAAAGCGGCGCGTACTTCGGACCGATGCCTTACCTGAAGGAAGATCGAAACAAGATGGCATCGGCGGAGAAGGTCGGCGCGGCCTTTGCCAAAGCTGCGGGCGCAGATTCAATTAAGGCGCTTCGGGAGTTGCCGGCGGATAAGCTCGTCGACCTCTTCACCAATGATGCGGAAGGAAAGAAGTTCAGAACGCAGCCTAGCGTTGACGGCTGGGTGTTGCCCGACGAGATTCGAAACATCTTCGCGCAAGGCAAGCACAACGACGTGCCGGTGATTGTCGGTTCGAATGCCAACGAGATGACGACGTTGACGACTCCGGACTCGGTGCCGAAGACGATGGAGGATTATCGCAAGCGAGTCTCGATGCAGTATGGCGAAATGATCAAGGAATTCGACGCGGCTTATCCGGCGAATAACGATGCGGACATCGCGTCAGCTTATCTGGGCGCCCTGCGAGACACCGCATTCACACTCAATATGCGGACGTGGGCGCGAATGACTGCGAACGGCCGGTCCAAAGCTTACCTGTACTCTTTCAGCCACGTTCCACCCAACCCCAGAAGCAAGTACCTTGGCGCTTATCACGCCAGTGAGATTCCTTACGTCTTTAATAATCTCAACCGGCAGAATCCGCTGTTGACCGAAACCGATCAGAAGCTTGCCGACGCGATGATGAGCTACTGGGTGAACTTTGCGAAGACCGGCGATCCGAACGGGCCGGGTCTGCCGAAGTGGGTGCCTTACGATCGAGAGTCAGAGCCCTATATGGATTTCGGCGATCAGGTTCAGGTTCGAAATCATCTCCTGAAAGAGCAGGTTGATTTCATCGAGCGGGTTCAAAAACGCACGCTTTACTGAGCCGAGCTGGATTGAAATGCCGAAGACAAAGAAAGAAAGATTCGAAGGTGAATTGCTGCTCGGGCACAAAGGAGCGGCGGTCGAAGTTCCGTTTGATCCTGCAAAGAAGTGGTCGATCAACGCGAGGGCGCTTTGGCCCGGGCGACGCGGTCATACCGTTCGAGGAGAATTGAACGGTGTGAGCTTTGGAAGCTGCATCGTGCCGCGCTCGCGAAAGTTTTGGATGCTGATCGACGAGGACGTGCAAAAGAAAGCGGGCGTGTCTGTGGGCGACACGGTTCGATTCAGCGTCGAGCCAATCTGTGATTCAGAGGTCGGCTTGGCCAAGGCGCGAAAGAA
>JADGNW010000255.1 GCA_017883315.1 Blastocatellia bacterium
GAGGACTGAAGGCGAATCAAGCCACCGTCATAATTGTCGGGCCAAAGGAATGAGCGCTTAACAATTGCGTCGTAAACGAAGGAAATCGTCTCGACATCGACTGCCGAACGAGTGGTCGGAAAGGCAAATTGCTGATGCGTTGCTCGTTCAATCGCCATAACTTTGTAAGCGAGTTGTCTGCTTTTCAGATATTGACTGATCGCTGGAAGAGGGGTCTCGAATCTGAGCGGGACGAGCGGCTCTATGCCAGGGATGTGCGACTGAAAATCTACTCTTCGTGAAAGACCAAGAAGAGCGAAGAGTGTGGATGTGACAAAAACATCGAGGGCGCGCCGCCGCTCTGCATTATGATGTCGAATCTCCACGGTAGCTTCGGTGCACCCACCGGCCTGACCCGAGGGAAGTCTACCAACAAGCTCCAGTACTAAGTCCACACTGGGAGTAATCGGAGACGTAACTCTGCGCCCAGAGTCCGTATCCGAGATGTCGACCTTCGCCGGGCCACCGAACATGGCCTCAAACTCGGGAAACGCGATCTCAAGTGATCCGTCGGTCTTAATCTCGCGCAAGCTTATGGGGAACAATACTGGCTCGGCGCGGAGTACCTGCTTGATGTTCAGCCAAGGGAGCCACGCGGCACCAGTAGCCGAAGTCGGTTGGATGTCTAGGATCGCGCTCATACACTACGTCCGAAAGCCGTGTGATGCCGAAATTCAATCGACGCTATCTTAGCGCTGCCTGGCACCCGGATGCAATTGCGCGTCACTGAGGAGTTGGGGTAAACAAACGCGCTACGAATGAGAAGAAACCGCTCAGACCGAGGGGAAAAAGCGGCGAGGGGCGCCTCTGGGTCAAGAGCATTTCGGGGCCCACACCTGTACTTAGTGTCTTGGCAGCTTTCTGTTTGATTTCTGGATACCGATCTCGATCGTCTTTCTGATGTAAGCCTCCGTGGCGGAATCGGGAAAGGATACCTCGATCTCCTTCCACCCGCCGGACTCACCCACGAGCTTCGCTCCATCGACTTTCAATTCCCCGAGAGCAGATCGAACGCGCATTCTGTAGCTGCGGCCGGCGGCGCCTTCTATCACAAGCTTCAATTGATCGGCGCCTTTCTCGACTCCAAGGAACTTGAGCGCGGAAGTACGCTGACCGATCCCGGCTTCTTGTACTGGTAGATCTATCTCGATTCCTGCTGAAAACTTTATTTCGATCTCGATCTTCCTGTTGATCCGCGCATTGACCGCCACGTGCAAATCCTGAGACGACTCCTCGATTTTGAAAGTCGCGGGTTTCCCGTCGATGGCCGCCGATTGAACTTTTGAGAATGGCGCGAGAGCGGGAGCGAAGATCAAATCATAGGGCTCGTCGCTGCTCTTCTCTATCGTTGCTCTTATGCTTCCGGCAGTCTTGCGAATCGAGATCGAAAAGCTCTGGTCGCCGACGCGATAGCGCCCGACTTCAACCGAGTCCCATGCGGCGGGAAGATGCGGGGTTACGGTCAATTGCTTCTTGATCTCGTCTCCCCGAAGCCCCATCGTCCCGCGAATGAACGGCGAGATGATGGGGCTCGAAGAAAAGAGCTGATGAGGAACCGATGTGTCGAGCGGCCGGTAGTAATCGCCCGACCATATCTCCGATGAGAACCCGAGTGCGTCCGCCTGTGCGAGCCTGGCGGTTTGAATCAGATGATGAAACGCCGATATCGAGTGATGGTATTCGTATTCACCCATCGCGACGAAGCCGGTCAGGAACGGCCACACTCCGCCGTTATTGTACGCGATCGGATCATACGCGCGGCTGGAGTTGGCGAGCATCCGCGTTCCCCAGTCCGTGCTGATCTCATTTGAAGCCAGCGACCGCAGCGTGTTCTCCGGTAGCTGTTCAGCAAAAAGATGAAACGCCAGCGCGACGGAAGGCCACGCGGTCTGCTCGGGATTCTGACCGCCGTTTGTCGTGATCGCGAAGACGTAGCGTCTCAGTTGCGGATTCCAGTACGCATGATTCAAAGTCGCGAATCCCCGTTCGAATCTCGTCTGAGCGTCTTTCTTTGCCTCTTCGTCCCCTTCAAGCTCAGCCATGCGAGCCATCGCGCGCATCGCTTGTACGGTCGCTGCGGCGAGGAACACATCGGTCAGCAGATTCTCCTGAAGCGACCCAAGCTCGGAAGCTCCAAGCCCCGCGGCGGTGTTATCCATCAACCCGTCGCTGTTCTTGTCGGCGCTCACGCAGTATGCATAAGCGTTCTTCAGTGACTCCCAGCTCTCGTTGAGAAAAGCTCGGTCGCCGCTCCGCGTCAGGTATTCATCCACCGCGATGATGTACAGCGGAGTCGTATCAGCGTGATAGTAGCCGTACGGATAATCCTGAAACCATCGAATCATCGCGCCGCTCTGCGACAGCTCGTGCATCATCTTACCGTCGGCGCGCTGCTGCTTTTGGAGAAACCTGAACGCCTGACGCGTTGTTTCGAAGTCGCCGTAGCCAAGAAACGCATACGAGTTGATGAACGCATCGCCGCCGAAGAACCATCCGAATCCGGGACGCGCGCTGTCGGTCGACAGCCCCAATCCCGCTATCAACCCCGAACCCAGATCGGGATTCGCGACCAGACCCTTGTCCAGCGCCGCCTTCGCCCACTCAAACGCGAGGTCGTAGTTTTTGTCAGGCGTGTGCACGCTGGTCCGCTCTTCGCGCAGCTTGCGATAGTGCTCGACGGTCTGGTTGTAAAGCGGCTCGATGCTGGACGCGAGTTTCTTGTATTGCTCGACGGCGCGCTCGCGGCCGTCCGTGTTCCCGGTGATGATGATCGGAATGAACTCGCTTCGGGCTTGCTTCGGATCGATCGTGATTTCGAAATGGACCGAGCCCGACCCGAGCATATGCGCAGGCGTGGACGACCCGCTGACTGCCGAGGGGCTGCCGATCAGCCCGTTGAATTTGCGGCGGCTCTCGCTGATGACGAAGAACTTCTCTTGTTGATTCCAACCTGCGGATTGGCCGCCTAGTCCCGCCGGCCACATCGGCCTCAGATCAGGGACAAAGCTCACCGTCAAGGTAAGCGGACGCGCGGCGTCGATATCGAAGAGGATTACCGAGCCTGGCTCATCGATCGGCGAAAAGATGATCTCGCGAATCGAGAACTGTGGATGCGCGTAAGTGATCGTGAACGATTCCGGCTTTGCTGTGACCGAGCGCGCGTAGCCAGCCAGATCGATGTCAGCGTCTCCTCCTTCGATCGAGACGGTGAGCCGGCAATCGTGAAACAGCTTCATCGGATAGACCCACGATTCGAACCTTCCCTCCTCGACCCCAAGAATCGCCGAGCGTCGGCCCGCCGCGTCGAAGTAAGTGCCTCGGCGGACATCGCGGCTCAGCGCAATTGGGTTGGTTGGAATCGGAAACTTCTTGAGGCCAACCGTGCCGCCTGCCCCTGCGGCAATGACGGCGCCGAGAATGATCAGGGCCGAGAGAGCCAAGAGGTTGAGTCGATTCATTCTATCCTTCGCGCTTACCAGTCTTCGGATCGTAAACAAAGCGCCTGATCGAACGTGAGTTGAAGACGGGTTTCCCGTCGATGACGACTACATAGCTCTTGTCGAGCTTCACCGATACTGAATGTCCCCGGTACGCGACCTCCTCAATCGAGAAGCTCCTCCAGCCACGCACCAGCGGATCGATCTCTATCAGATCGTCTTCGCGAGGAACGATCCCGACCAAATAGCGAATCACCAGATCGTTGTAGAACGAATGAAAGTAGTCCGCCAGCAAGCGTATGTTCTCGCCGGTGATCGAGTCGTAATGCTCGACCGTACACGGAACCGAGTGATCGCCGTGCAGAAACTGAATCTCGGTGTATTTCTTCATCAACTGATTGAATGCGTCGATCAGCCTGGTGTCTCTCGACATTCGCGCCGCGCTTCCAAGAGCGTCGGCCGTGAGCGCGTTGCTGAAGATCCACGTTGGGCCGTTCCAACTGTCGACATAACGATACGGGTTCTCCGGGCTCGCGTTGGGACCCAGCTTCCACAAACCGTGTGAGTCGAAGGCCGGACAGTCGCGCGACGCAGTAGGCACGGGCCACGGGGTCCAGAACTCTTTCGGATCGAGCAAGTGATCCCACAGCGAAAGTTCTGACGAGTCTGCGAGTTGGCCGAACAGGAACGGAAAGAACCCGTCGATGACCTTCGCTTCGCGGGCCTTTTCGTGCGTGTCCGGGTGAAGATCGTAGAAGAAGCGCGTCTGCGGGTCCCACATTTTGTCGACGACCGAGTGCCGAATGTTCTCTGCCCGAGCGGCGTACTGGCTCGATGTTTCTGACTCGCCGAGCGACGCGGCGGCCCTGGCGATCGCCAGGTTGTTCAGGTAATAGTAGGTCGCTTCGTCGACGCGCTCGAGCGGTAGGAATTTGCGATAGATCGCCGGGTCCTTTGTGAGTTGATTGACGGTTACGAACTCGTCGCCTCGCTTGTGGTCCCATCGAGGCTCGGTGAAATAGTGAAAGCTGGGCTGGTATTCCATGCCGGTGATCCAGCTCCCCCACACCGTCGGCAGAGAATCTTTGTCGTCGTCTTTGGCTTCTTCGCTCGCGACGAATCGTTTCATCGCGGGCAACGCGTCCTTGATCAAATCCCGATTCGGCCAAACAAGATGAAGCTGCCATATCGCCCACGGAGTCCAGTTCAGATAGTCAAAGAAGTCTTCCCTGGTCAGCGCGGTTCTGGCCTGCCCGGCGGCGATAGCCGGATCGCGCAGCCATCGGGCTTCGAGAATCTGAAGAGGGAGCGGGAGCCCGATGACCTTGGTGAACCA
>JADGNW010000037.1 GCA_017883315.1 Blastocatellia bacterium
CGACGGACATCTCCACGGCAGTGTCCTGCCAGTACAAGAGCCGCACTCCCAGCGCCGTCAGCAATATTGTTACGGAGATTACGGTGAAACGTATGCGGGTGAGGTGCGGAAGGCCGCGTGGCGTGAGCTGCGCGGTAAGCCACTCGCTCGCGCCGATTGCGGCGGCTCGAAGCTTGTGGGGAAGCGGCGAAGAGCTTAATGCCTGGTCGGTCTCGACGGCAGGGGCGCGCATAAGCCTCCACTCCGGAGAAGCAAGTGAATGATCCTCCCGGAGTTTCCCAGAGCAGGCGCGCGGTTAGATGGCTGAGTTGCGCCCGGATGAAAAACTTTAGTGACTTCCCGGCACAACCGAGCGTCTAAGCGAATGAACCGTCGCGCCTACGCTACACTCGCGATGGTCTTCCGATGGCTCGCAGCGCACGACTGGCAAGGCTTGTGCTGCGAGCCTCTCTCATTCTAAGAGCGCTGTTAGATTCAAATCCGATAACTTCTGCGTGTGATAATAACCTGAGGGCAACTCCCGCACGCTCAGTTGACACCAGTGGCTCTCACCCCGGTTTTCTATTCGGTTCTTGCTAATGATCCCTGAGGAAGTGGGAGTGTCTCCCCTGATACAGCGCCCGACTACGGCTCGCATTATAACGCAGCCCAGTCAGATTATGGCAAGCGCTTTGCGAGCCTCCCCGCTCATATTGTGTGGATAACTATGTGATCCATTGCAAGGAGGTACCGATCACCTCTTGCGCATCTCATGAGCACGTCGTATAGAGTAATGCCAATGGGCATCGGTCTGCGACTCGCAACTCTTTTGATGAAGTATGGCAATAGACACTCACGCTTCTGCGGCCACGATTTGAATACACCGAGCTTTATCCAGCCTCACAATGGCCAGCCGAGCATTGCGACCAGGCGCGCCTTCGATGACGGTCCAAGCTTCTTCCAAAGGTTCGAGGGAACTCTGTCTCCACAAGACTTCTCATCAGAGGACGTGTTAGACATCGGTTCCGGGTGCGGCGGGAGAACAGCTTATTACCTGCGTCACGGGAATCCCCGATCGATTGTCGGGTTGGACATTTCCGAACTCAGGTCAAGTATAGCTCGGCGATCCACTGACCTGCTCTGCGCTGACAGCCGAATCTGTTTCACAGTTGGCGTTGGTGAGCACCTTCCTTTCCGGGATGAGAGCTTTAGCGCGATCGTCAGCTACGATGTCTTCGAGCATGTCAACGATCTTGATTGCGTGCTGCAGGAATGTTTTCGAGTACTAAGGCCTGGAGGTCGGTTGTATTCTTTATTCCCGCCGTATTATGGTCCGCGGGCGCACCATCTCGACTTTATTACGACTCTACCTTTTCTACACCACGTCTTTGCGCCCTCGGTGTTGGTGGAAGCGGCCAACAGAATTCTGCAGGAGCAGCCTTCGTTGAGAGATACCCCTCTACCGAGACCTGGGCGTTCCTATTTAGGGCGGGAGGTGCTGCCGCGTCTCAATGGCACAACCGAGCGGGACTTTCGCAGAATTGTCGGAAGATTACCGTTCGAGGTGGAGCAGATGAAGTTAGTTCCCTTTGGTTGGGGTCCGGGAGGATTAGCCAAGCGGGCGGTTCGCTTGTTTTGCGGGGCGATGCTCTGGTTGCCAGTGCCATTCACGCGGGACGTATTTACGAGCACGATACGTTGTGTCTTAAAGAAGCGCGAGACTGTCCGCGCCTGATGCTTTGCGAGCGGGCCGCGCGAACCGCTTCGCCGTCCATATTGACGCCTGTCCCATCGCAACACCAAAACAGCCGAGCGTCACCGCGGCCATCACAAAAAGAAAATAGTGGATCGCCAGAATGTATCGGTATTCGGTGTGCAACGCGGATTGGACTAATAGATAGTAAGCCGGAACCGCAAGCAAGACGAGCAACGCTTTCCATCGCCGGGCAGCGGCCAACAAAATGACTCCTATTCCGATCAGCGGAAGCATGTGAGACGTTGTGTACAAATTTCTCTGGATGCCGCGAACAGCAGGGCGAACAAAACGCGACCACCGGTACGGCGTCTGGCCTTGCTCATAAAGCTCTAGATGCCCAAGCACGCCTTGTGACCTGGCGGATGACCGTCCGTTGTTGCTTACAACGAACAGTACGTCGCTGCGCCTTCCCGTCGCGAAGGGCATTAACGCGTAAGTCATGGGTCGTTTGCCGACGAGGGCTTCCGAGGATACCGATTTCTGCGGGGCCTCTTTATTTGTATCGCTATCTAGATCCAAGGCGTCTGCATCTTCTGATGCGCGCCGACGCTGCTTTTCGTGCGCCGGAACAACGTGCGAAGCGAGAGCTATCCGTCGGTCCGCACTTGTCACTTTCGCCGCCAAATTCCCCTGTATGAGATTGATCGGAACCTCAAGCACGTAGTCGGTATTCTCTTTGACCGCAATCGGACAGGCGAACTGGGCGCCAAAATCAGAGTTGTCGCCAGCCACCGATAGCGTCTCCCGATCCTCGGCAAGCGCGCACTCGGTCTGCGGCGATAAGACACTTCCCTTCGCAAGCAACTCGGCGGGCCAGCTTGACCATACCGGTTCGTCAACAACCGCGAGTTGATGGCCAAACGACGGTTCGGCTGAGACTATCGCCGTTTGCGAAGTGTCAGCGGGCCAACCCTGCGTGAGCGAGTCATTGTATCTGAGCATAGAACCCGCGCGGCGAACCATCACGCCTGAAAACCAGATTGGGTTCCCGCGAATGACCTCAAGCCCGCGAGCGAAGCGATAATGGTCGCGCTCGATTCCATCAGGCCTCCACAAGGTCACATAGTCGGGCCGGTTGTGCCACTCCATGTCTTTCAACTGAGCGTCGTCATCGGTGACGGGCATGCCAAAACGATTCTCTTTGTCATAGTCGGCGATTCCTTCGATCATCGTTATCCCCGATCCGAGAGACAGCGGGATGAAATGGCCGAACACCACCCAATTTCGAATAGTGATTGGCGAGATGACTACGATCGCCGCAGACAGGAACGCTACTGCATGCTTCAATCGCCAGGCGCGTTCGAACGTAATGAAAATTATCAGCGCGAGAAAGGGCGCCAGCAGCAAATTGTTTGACCTCAACCAGCACGCAACACCCACCATTGCGCCCGCTGTGAGGACCGTCACGAGGCGATGTTTCTTTCTCGCTCTGATGGCCAGGAAGACGGCTATGAGTATCGGCGCCACTGCAAGCGACTCGGGCAGCAATAGAAGCGAGTGATGAGCCAGGTGAGGCGAGAAAGCCACAAGCAACCCGGCGATCATAGCCGCTGCGTGAGGCAGCAGCTCTGCGCCGATAAGAAAGACCAGAACGGCCGCAAGGGAATCGCAGAGGATCTGGAGGAGCACCAGGTTGTCGTCCGATTTCCCGAATAATCCAAATACTCCCGCGACAAAGATCGAATAGCCAGGCGGGTGCACAAGCAATTGAACGCTCTGGTGCTGCTCATAGTCGCGCGTAAACAGTATGCCGTCTCCATCGAGCATCCGTTGCGCTTGTTGCTTGTAACGCTGAACAAGGCCGCTCTGATCTGTCCCTATGTTGAGCTGATAGTCTTCCCAGTGAATGAATCTCACACCCAGTGCAATAAGAAAAATGACTACGCAGGTGGCGATGAACCCGGGGCTTAGTCGCGGATTTTCGGGGCTCGTCAGAGTGCGCGACAACCACGTCCGAGATCGATTGTACAACGTCACGTCTTGGCCCTTCTCCATCGAAATGCCTTGTGCTTGATTGAGTCGACCGCCGCGGCTCCGAGAGGCCGTGCATATTGCGAGTTGTTGTCGCACGACTCGCTGACGCTTATCAAGTCAGAGGATAAGCGGCCTCGTCGCCTGTTCTGGCCAGGGGAAAAACAAAGTAATATAGCGCACGTAGCTGCGCGAAGCCTCAGCATCGCCGGCCGCGCGCCGCATATGCGCTTTGACCGATTCGCGCGTGAAGGTAAGCGCCTTGAGTGTGTCACTTCGTCGCGGGCGCGCCTCCGCAGGTATCTCCGCGCTCATCTTGTCCAGAGCCTCGCGTATGCGCCGGCTAACCTCAGCGATGCGCGGCGAAGCGGCCCCGTGTTCGTAGATCAGACCGCTCTCCTCGGTCTCTGCATTCTTGATAGCGTTCTCGACAGCGGCAAGTATTTCTTCGTCCTTTAGATCGCGAAGCGCCGTGCCCGCGACTCCGCGCTGAGTGTTGACGATGGCTTGTTCAATTATGTTGAGAGCCAGCACAGCTCGCTCAGTAAGGCTGAGATCGCGTGGATTAATAGCGGCCTCTTTCCGGAGCAGCAGCCTCTCGCGCTGACTGGCGCTCGGCCGAGCTTCAATCAAGTAAGAACAAGACTCAGGGCAGGCGAGATCGATCATCCGCTCAGTCGCGCAGCAGACGGCGCAAATTTTTGTCCTGAGCGCCGGGCAGAATCGCTTCGCTGGTCTCTTATTGCATTGCGGGCACGCCGGCATCGAGAAGAGGTTACAGGCGAGCAGCAACAGGTGACAAGAGAGGTTGCGGCCTGCAAAAATCGCGCGCGAGATGATATATTCTTGTTTCATTGCCAGCGGTTCTCCGAACGCCTGAACACTTCGGCCCGGAGTTACTCAAACCAAGTCACGGAGCCTTGATGAAGATTGCGGTTGTGCGAGAAGCGTCGCCGGGTGAGACTCGCGCGGCGCTGATGCCTGAATCTGCGCGCTCGCTGGCTGCTCAAGGTGTCGAAGTTCACATCGAAAGCGGAGCAGGTGAGCAATCCGGTGCCAGTGATGCAGACTACATAGCGGCGGGCGCGAAAATCGAGCGCGACCGAAACGCGCTCCTCGAGAGCGCTGACGTCCTGCTTTGTGTGAACCGGCCGGCGGATCACGACGTCGCCCGGCTCAACTCAGGCGCGGTGGTGATTGGATTCTTGAGACCACTCGACGAGCCTGAATCGCTGAGTCAAATGGTCGAGCGCCGGCTTACGGTTTTTGCGATGGAGTTGATACCCCGCTCGACCAGGGCGCAAACAATGGACGCGCTTTCGTCGATGGCGACGATTGTTGGGTACAAGTCAGTGCTTCTGGCCGCAGATCGATTGCCACGAATGTTTCCTCTGTTGATGACCGCCGCGGGCACGATCGCGCCTGCAAAGGTGCTCGTGCTTGGAGCTGGAGTCGCCGGCTTGCAAGCGATAGCAACCGCGCGGCGTCTGGGCGCGGTCGTCGAAGCCTATGACGTTCGCGCGGCAGCAGGCGAACACGTCAGATCTCTCGGCGCGAAATTCTTGCAAGTCGATCTTGGCGGCATTCAGACCGAAGACGCCGGCGGGTACGCGGTCGAGTTGAGCGATGAAGCGCTCGATCGAGGCCGGGCGTTGATAACCAAAAATGCGCAGACTTCAAATGTGATCATAACCTCGGCACAAGTGCCGGGGCGCCGCGCGCCACTGCTGGTGACCGAAGAGGCCGTCGCAGGAATGAAGCCCGGCTCGGTGATCGTGGATCTCGCGGGCTCGACGGGTGGAAATTGCGCTGGGAGCAAGCCCGGTGAAAATGTTGAACTCAACGGCGTGATAATAATGTCGCCGCTGAACCTGGCGGCTACCGTGCCGGTTCATGCGAGCCAGCTTTACTCGCGAAACATCAGCGCATTCTTGAAGCTTTTGATTGACGACAAAGGTGCGCTAAAGATAGACCTGGACGACGACGTGGTTGGTCCCGCGTGCGTGTTGCATCAAGGCGAGGTTGCGAATGATCGCGTCGCCGCGGCGCTCGCGACCGCTGCGCGTTAGGAGTTGTGCTGTGCTATAAGCCGCCATTTAGCGAGCGTTCAGAGTACCGACTTTAGTCAGGCAGTTTTGCAGTCGACGAGAGAACTACCCGACTAAAGTCGGTACTCTGAACGCTCGCGGGAGGAACGAATCTTGAGTTCTGAAGTAATAATCGCCGCACTGTACGTTTTTGCCCTTGCTGCTTTTCTCGGCTATCAACTCATATCGCGAGTCCCGCCTCTTCTTCATACGCCGCTGATGTCGGCGACCAATGCGATCTCCGGCATATCGCTGGTCGGTTCCCTGGTAACCGCCGGGGCGCACTACAACGCTCTAAGCACGTGGCTGGGTTTCATAGCGGTGACTGCCTCGACGATAAACGTAGTGGGCGGCTTTATGATCACCGATCGAATGCTGAGGATGTTCAAGAGACAACCCGCCGTGAAGCCCGTCGTGAATAACGACAAGAAAGACTCTACTGAGGAGCAAGAGCGAGCCTGATGCGTTTTTTTCTGATCGAGTTCACTTACCTGGCAGCATCCGTCCTATTCATTCTCGGTCTCAAGGGCCTCAGCCATCCTGAGACTGCCCGGCGAGGAATGATCTATGCCGAAGTCGGCATGTTCCTGGCGATAGTCGGCACGCTGGTTCACAAAGACATCATCAGCTACGAGTGGATCATCGCCGGGCTGATCATCGGCTCGATCATCGGAGGCGCGATCTCGATCTGGGTGCCGATGACTGCGATGCCGCAACGGACCGCGCTCTCGCACGCATTCGGCGCGCTTGCCGCGTCGCTTGTCGGAGTCTCGGAGTATTACCGTCATGGAGTCGACATCGGCTCCTTCAAGATGACTGCGCTCAGCCTCGAGGTGCTTCTCGGAGGAATCACGGTAACCGGAAGCTTGATGGCTTTCATAAAGTTGCAGGACTGGATTCGCGGCACGCCGATCACGTATCGCGGGCAAAACATATTGAATATGGCGTTGCTTACTCTGACCCTGGGGATGTTCGTTTATCTGATCGTAGATCCAACGGCGCATACGCTTTTCTACGCAATGGCCGGACTTGCGTTCGTGTTCGGCGTACTGCTAGTGCTGCCGATTGGGGCGGCCGATATGCCAGTGGTGATGTCGCTGATGAACTCCTATGCGGGGCTTGCAGCAGCAGCCACCGGCTTCGCCATTTCGAACAACGTTCTGATCATCGCCGGCACGCTTGATGGCTTTTCGGGGCTCATTCTTTCGATCTTGATGTGCAGGGCAATGAACCGCTCGATCACCAACGTGCTGTTTGGAGCGTTCGGCACGGAGGTCGAAGTGAGCAGCGCCGGCATGCTTGGGTCGATGCGCGAAGTCAAGGCTGAAGACGTGGCAGTGCAGCTTGCGTATGCGAATCAGGTGATCTTCGTGCCGGGCTACGGAATGGCTACCGCCCAAGCGCAACACGCGGTTCGCGAGCTTGCAAACATACTCGAAGCGCGCGGCGTCACTGTGAAGTACGCGATTCATCCCGTAGCCGGTCGAATGCCCGGTCACATGAACGTGTTGCTGGCTGAAGCTAACGTGCCTTATTCATCGCTGTACGATCTCGAGCAGATCAACCCGGAGTTTCCCGCAACTGACGTAGCCGTCGTGATCGGCGCTAACGATGTGGTGAATCCCGACGCGCGCGACAACCCAAAGAGTCCAATTGCTGGAATGCCAATTCTGGAAGTCGACAAAGCGCGCTGGGTAGTTGTGCTGAAGCGCGGAAAAGGCAAAGGCTTCGCTGGCATCGAGAACCCTCTGTTCTTCAAACCAAATTGCGGCATGCTCTACGGTGATGCCAAGGCCTCGCTGATAAAACTCGCCGACGCCGTGCAACACGCCTA
>JADGNW010000256.1 GCA_017883315.1 Blastocatellia bacterium
CGAACACTCGATCCATATCCTGATCTGCTTCGGTGAAATGCCATGACTGGGCGCTGATCAACGCTTCGATTTGCGGATCGTCGTCCTCGACCGCCACCTGAAAGCCTCGCTCTTCTCGCCCGATGAATCCGTGACGACGAAGCCTGCGAGCCAAAGCGCTGTCCTGAGTGGTGCTTACTTCGAGGACTGAACACCCCGCCGCTCCCGCGTAGTCGATCGCGAGCTGTAGAATCGCATCGATCAGTTTCGCATCAGGCGAGCTGAACAAATCAGCTATTGCGGCGAACTCACCTGCTCGTTCAATCGCGACGAAGCCAACCAGTTCACCGCCGTGCCTGACCGCAAGCGGAGTCTGCCTGTGAGCGGGGGCGTCGAGGTATCGCCACGCGAGATAGTCACTGTTGCGAATGCAGGCCACCTTGTGCTGGGCCGCTGCGTGTTCGAACATCGCATCAAACTCGACGCCGAACTCGTAGACTTCTTCGACAGTGAATCCAGTCGCATCCGACTTCGTCAGCCGGTCGAAAACCATTATCGGAATGTGCGCCAGTTGCGCCTGGCCCTTTGTCGGCACCCGCGCGAAGGCTGCTCGATAGGCGCCTCGGCTTGTCAGCGGGCGCACCCATCGCTTGTAGTTCGTCACCAGGTGCGACCCTGCTTTCACAAGCGCGCCAAGGTTGTTCGGAGTCGGCGGCCCATACATGAAATCCACTCCTCGCTCGCGCATCTGCTCGAAGCTGACCGCGTGCAGCGCAGTAGCGAGCCCTTGCCTTCTGACTCGCGGCTCGATGACACAATCTCCGCCGATCCCGCCAATTCGCTCGCGGCCCTTCACCATCACTCGACGTGGGAAGATGGAAGTGCAGCCGACGGCTTCGCCGCTGTCGCGCTCGATTGCTATCCACGTCAGGGCGTCACCGTGAGGGTTGTTCTCATACAGCCAGGCGTAGCGCTCGTGCATATCGCCGGGATATATCTTCCCCATCAGCTTGATGACGTGCTCGCGGTCGCCGTGATTCGCTGTTCTTATATCAAACTTTTCCATGGCGTCTCTATGCCGTGTCGAATTGGGGAGACCTGTCCTTCATTTGTAATGCCGCTGAGTGATCAGCCGATGCCCGGCTAACCTGATAGGCTCGGGGATCGTCGCGCGCAGGAGAGACTTTCCCATCACCTTGGCCAGCTCGATGCCTTTGTAAGCCGCCGACCGCGTGCCCGGCCGATCCAGTGCCAGACAAACACTCTCCTTGTAATTCTTCGTCCAGGATTCCTTGTACTCCGAGTTGCCGCCCATCAAGTCGTACTCGTAGACTCGCTCGTCTTCGATGCAAGCTCGAATACACAAGCCGTTCATCACGCTGCCCAGCCCCTGATTGGCATGAGTCGGATCGTAGCCAGCCTGAAAGGCATGCGCGATGTGGTTATCGATGAAGTCGAGTCGCGCCGCAGCGACCTTTCCGTCGACTTCAAGAGTCGTTAGTCCAAGCCGCCCTTCAGCGAGGCTTGCGCGCATAGCCTCCTTCAAAAACGCTTCGACGTTTGGTAGAGCGAAAGTGCCGGGCTCTCCTTTGGATTGCCAGCGCGCCTGATGCAGCCGCACGAGCTCGTCCATAGCCGGCTCGAGTTCGTCTGCCGTCTCGACTCGCTTCAGCTTGCAGTTGTGTGAGTTGAAGAGTCTGCGTGTGCGGCGAAGAACATTATTTCGCGCGGAACTGCTGAGGCCGCTGACGAAACCCTCCCAGTCTCCGGTCGTGTCGACCCAGTAAGAACGGCTCGCCACTTCAACTTGCGTCTGTTGGCCGAGCGCGCGTTTTAGATGGGCGAGCATCGTTGAATTAGCAGGCATGTCTTGAAGACTGAGCCGGTCCCAATCACTGCTGCGCTGTAGGTATTCGACAACGGTTTCAGCCACGCTGAATTCGTATCCGCGGCGTGCCACGATGTCCAGATACTCGCTGGTTTGGGCGTAGATCCCCGTGCCGATAAATAGAAGTTCTCTGACGTGAGGTATGCCGGCCGTGTGTCGCTGTCGCAAGTAAAACGGAGCCAGCCCGACCAGTTTGTTCTGCGTGTCGCGGCAAGTGATGATGAAGAGCTGGCTGTCAGACGGCCGCAGAATGCGCCACCAGAGCCGGTTCCACGACCATCGCAGAAAGAACACGTGCTGATCGCTTTCTTCCAGCAGCTCGTCCCACTCCCGACTGATCGCGTCGAACGCAGCGTCGCGAGTCAATACCGAGGCTTTGATTGGACTGGATGTTTTCTCGTCGAGGCTGTCGATCATTGCGTCACTCAAGCGTGCTTTGAGCACAGCATGTAGGGGCGGCTCTCCGTGGCCACCCCTCTTTGTTCCGTCGCGCTTCGATATTCGGAAGAGGGGCGGCCACGGAGAGCCGCCCCTACATGCTCTAGTCTATCTAAATAGCTTTTGCTGTGAGATTTCCACATCACTTGCAGGGAAAGAATGAGCGCCAAAACTTATGGAAAAACCCTTCGATTGCGAATTTATCAATCGTGAGGGATTAAAGCGCGCGGCGTTGAGCCTTCGCTTGCAGCAACGAAGTACTGAAGAGGTGAATATGGGAAGCTTCAGACCCCGAGGTCTTGCCGAATGTCTCCAGATACTCTGGCGGCGAAAATCGCTTATCTTGATCATAGCAATGGTGGTGCTAGTCGCGGCCGGCGCCGTGATCCTTCGGATGCCAAGGCTGTATGAATCGCGCGCTCTCATCGTGGTTTCAGGCGCGATCTACGACAAGACGGCAAACGGCGCGCAAGTCGCCGCTGTCACTGAACAGATCACGAGCCGAGCAAACCTCCAGGCGCTTATCGAACGTTACAACCTGTTTGCGCCGGTCACGAAGATGGACGCCACGGTCGCGCAATTCCAGAAAGAGATTAAGTTCGAAACCAAGTATCGCAGCGATTCGGCCGGCTTCCCCGAGTCGTTCACGGTTTCATATCGACATACCGATCCCCTGATCGCCAAGGAAGTGGTCACCGATCTCGTCGCTGTGTTTGACCAGGCAAACAAGACGCTCGAGAGGCAGGCGGCTGAAGAAGCGCAAAGAATCAAAGGCGACATTACAGACCTCGAAGCCAAGCTCGGTCACGCAAGCTCACAGCGCATCGCAAGCGCCGTTCGAAGCGGCGCCGCAAGCCGTGCGGCCGGAGCGATCGAGCGTCAGCGCGCCGAGCGCAGCGCTGTAGCTTCATCGCTCGAAGCGCTTAAAGACCGGCAGTTCGCCCTCGACGCGCAAATTGCCGATCAGAGGCGGCTCGTCGCGCAGCAGCAGGAAGTCGTCAGGACCTCTCCTCCTCCGCCCGACGACTTGAGACCGGGTAATTCATTCGGCGCGCTTCTGAAACGCAAATCCGAGCTCGAAGGACAGATCCAAGATTACTCTTCCAAGTTCACCGACAAATACCCTAAACTCGTCCAGGCTCGTGAGCAGCTTGCCGAAGTCAATCAGCGCATAGCCGAGGCCGGCGCAGGCGGCGAGCAAGCTCGAGCGTCGGCGACTTCGCCCGCGGCGATGGAGCTTCGCAACCTCCAGCGCGAGCTTACGCGAATGGAAACTGACCTCGCGATAGTAAAGCGCGAGATCGATCGCAAGCAGCAAGGCGCCTCCGGAATTCCCTCGAGCGCAGTTGCCCCTTCTTACAGCCCCGCCCCGATTGCTTCAACGATCGACCCCGGCGGCGTATCCGGCGATATCGGGTCAGAGGGTTTGCGCGAACGCTACACTGCCTTGCTGAGGCGGGAAGACACGCTTCGCGAGTTTCAACCCTCGACTGCTGGTCCGGCCACGCCGTTCTTTCAAATGGTCGATCAGCCCAATGTCCCCGAGTCTCCGGCTGCCCCAATTCGCTCGAGGCTGATGCTGATAGCGCTGGTTATAGCTCTCATTGCAGCGGTGATTGGCGCAGGCGCAGTCGAGGCTCGAAGACTCTCGATGATCTACGACGAGCGTGATGTCAGCTACTTTCTCGGCGTTCCCGTCGTCGCGTTGATTCCGGAAACGTTGACGGTTCCCGAGCGCTCCCGGGTCAGACAGAAACTGTTCGCGCGCCGTCTCATTTACCTCGCAGCAGCGGTGGTTGCGGTTCCGGTGCTGGCATTGGTGCTTGATGCTACGAAGATATTTCAAATTTTAGGAAGCAAGTAGAACTAACCAAGTAAAAGAGGATCGAAAGGTTCGCTCGATGGGAAAAGTATACGAAGCGCTAAGCAGGGCACAGGACGAAGAAGACGCGATCGATCTATTCGACCAGGGCCCTGAAGAAAACGGCGAGAACGAAGAGGTGGAAGAGCAGGGGCTCGAACCAGTGCCGTCTTCCGAGAAGTTCAACTTCATGCGCTATTCGCTGGGCACGACCGCGATGGTCGCGAGGAATCGGACGCGTCCATCTGCTGAAAGCAACGCCCTCGCTCCGCGGTCGATCACAAAGCCCAGCAACGAGCTGACCGTAATTCCCGAGCGCATCGATCCTCATCTCGTCGCTTTCCATAACTTCGACCGGCCCGCTTCGCAGCAATACAACAAGCTGGCTCTATCGCTGATTTCCAAGGCGGCCGAACGCGGATTCAAGCGGGTGCTCGTTGCATCCGCGCAAGAAGGCGAAGGCCGCACATGCGTTACTCTCAATTTGGCGTGCGCGCTTGTTCGCGCCCGTCAGCGAGTGCTCGTGGTCGATTGCGACTTGAGCAACCCCTCTGTGATGCGCCGGCTTGGGCTTCACGCCGAGATCGGAATGTACGAAGCGTTCGATCGTGGAATGCCTCCGGCGTCGGCGGCGGTTTCGATTCGTCCCTACGGCTTCAACGTGCTCCCAACCACTCATCCGCTCGAGAATCCAGCCGAGCTCCTGGCGATGCCCGGCTTCTGGAAAATGCTCCAGGCGTTTGACCCCGATTACGACTTCATCCTCTTCGACTCGTCGGCGCTTGGCAGTGGAAGCGATTCGAGCCTGCTCGTGCGTTTCACTGATACGACTTTGCTGGTCGTTCGCGCGGGACATACCAGCTCCGCGCAGATGGCCAAGGCGCTAACGCCGCTTGGTCAAGACGACATACTCGGAGTCGTGATCAATCGAGCGAGCAAGTGATCAGACTCAAGTGATGAAAGCAACCTGTTAGGTAATCCGATTAGGTAAAACAGGAAATGGCAACCGGCCCCGTAAACGGGAACACTGATTCGATGAAGCAGACACTGGTGAGCTTGATGCATGGCGCCGGCGCATTCGCGCCGTTCCGAAGGCTAAATCGCAACAAGGCGCTGATACTGATGTATCATCGCTTCCACGAGACGGCCGACGGCGTGTCAACTTCGGCTCGCTGCTTCGCCGAGCAGTTGGACTACCTGGCCGAGCACTACCGCATCGTTACGCTCTCCGAGCTTGCCGGCTATCTGACAAGCGGGCGTCCGGTGCCGCCGGGTCTCGCGGTCATCACGATCGATGATGGCTACCGTGACTGCTACGACATCGCGTTTCCCATCCTTCGCGAACGCAAGATACCCGCGACCACTTTCGTAGTCACCGACTTCGTCGATCAGGCGACGTGGCTGTGGACCGATAAGGTTCGGTACCTGACGGCAAGCGCAGCCGGATCTCTTCTCGAGGCGACGATAGAAGATCATTCACTTCGAATCGCGCTCGACGGCCGATACTCGCGACTCAAGGGGGCTGAGCGCGTCAACACTGAGCTCAAGCTGATCTCCGACGAAGCGAAAGACGATGCGATTTGCGAGATCGCGGAATCGCTCGGTGTGACGATTCCGAACGTGCCGCCGGCTGAGTTTCTGCCGCTTACCTGGGAACAGATTCGAGAGATGGATTCATCGGGAATCGAGGTCGGCTCGCACACAGTTACCCATCCAATACTGACTCGAATAAGCACCGGGAGGCTGCGTAACGAGCTGCGCGAGTCCCGCGCGCGACTCGAAGGTGTGCTGGATCACAAAGTCGAACTGCTGGGTTATCCGAACGGAGATCACAATCAATCGGTGCAACAAGAGGCCGCGCGCGCGGGTTATACCTGCGCGGTGACCGCAGACTACGGCCTGAACAATGGACGCAGCAACCTGCTCGCGCTCAAGCGCATTCACACCGAGCACGATATCGCGCACTTTGTGAAGAGCACGAGCGGATTCGAGCAGTTCAAAAATACATTGATACATTTTGGCGGGGAAGCGGCGCCGCTCTCCCTCGATCAATCTGCGAACTCATGACTGTGAACGAAACAACAAGCGGAGGAAACGTGCTGACCAAGAGGGCGGCGTGGCTTGCGTCTGCGAGGATTCTCGCGTTCGCGATGACCATCCCGCTTCCGCTGGTGTTGGTGCGCACGTTGGACCAGTCTGAGTTCGGGCTCTACAAGCAGGTCTTCCAGATAATGATGACCGTCCTTGCGCTATCGGGACTATCGGTCAACATGAGCGTCCTTTACTTCCTGCCGCGCAATCCGGACAAGAAGCCTCAAATTGCGTTGAACGTGCTCGCTTTCTATGGGGTGGTCGGCTCGCTCGTAGCGCTCTTCTTCGCGATCTATCCGCGCTCGGTAACGTTGATCTTCAAGGGCGACGGGCTGGTGCCGCACATGCCGCTGCTCGGAGTGGCGATACTGCTCTGGCTTCTGTCTACCGTTCTCGAAGTGGTCGCCGTTGCCGACAACGACATTCGCTCTGCCAGCCTGTTCATAGTAGTGATTCAGCTCACCAAGAGCGCTCTGATGATGCTGGCGGCGGTGCTGTTCGGCAGCGTGCATGCAGTAGTCGTAGCAGCGGTCCTCCAGGGCGTGCTGCAGTGCGCGATCATGTTTGGCTACCTGCACAAACGCTTCGGCCGATTCTGGAGCGCGTTTGACTGGCCGCTGTTCAAAGCGCAGCTCGCCAACGCGCTTCCGTTCGGAATTGGCGGACTTGCTTACGCCACCCAGGGTGATTTGCACAACTATTTCGTATCGCACTATTTTGATCCGGATCAGTTTGCTATCTACGCAGTCGGATGTTTCCAGTTGCCGCTGCTGGGGATGCTGCTGGACTCTGTGATCAGCGTGTTGCTCCCTGAAGTTGCACGTCGCGAAGCTGCCGCCGACTATCAAGGAATCATCGCACTTTGGGCCGCTGCTATTCGCAAGCTCGCTCTGTTTTTCATTCCGGTCTACGCGCTTCTTTTTGTTGTGCGGCACGAGTTCATCACAGTTCTCTTCACAAAGAACTACTCAGCGGCCGCGCCTATTTTCGCGATCAACTTATTGAACATTCTTCTGTACATCTGCGTGCCGACGTCGATACTCCGCTCATTCGACAAACTGAAGTTCCTGCGTCTGAAGCTTTCGCTGGTTATGATTCCGATCGGCGCGGTCGCGCTATACGTTGGGATTCATTCGGCGGGACTCGTAGGCGCGATTACAGCAGTCGTAATAGTTCAGACGCTCGACCTTGTGATATTGGTCCTGGCGATCGCGCGAAGATTACAGATGTCACCGAGAGATCTTCGCCGATTCGCGCCGGTACTGAGGACTGTCGCAGCCGCGTCAATCGCCGCAGCAGCGACATTCGGCGTCAAGCTGTTGGTCACCGGTTGGAGCGCATTCGTCGCGCTTGCCGTGTGCTCGACTGTGTTCGTGACGGTGTGTCTGATCGCGGCATTTGCAACCGGCGCGCTGAGCGCCGCCGAGAAGATCGAGATGCGCGGCACGCTGCTGCGGTTTTATCGC
>JADGNW010000257.1 GCA_017883315.1 Blastocatellia bacterium
AGCGCGGAAAAGGCAAAGGCTTCGCTGGCATCGAGAACCCTCTGTTCTTCAAACCAAATTGCGGCATGCTCTACGGTGATGCCAAGGCCTCGCTGATAAAACTCGCCGACGCCGTGCAACACGCCTAAACCAGGTGAGCGAGCGTTCAGAGTACCGACTTTAGTCGGGCAGTGCGGCACCAAACCAAAACCTTGGAATAACAAGGCACTGCCCGACTAAAGTCGGTACTCTGAACGCTCGCTCATTTAGTTCAAGGAGATCGACGTTTTTCGAGACACACGATGAGTTCCGCGCGTCACGGTAACTGCGGCAAGCAAATCTGCCCTGTCTTGCAAATCAGCCACCAAACCAAGTTCCTTAGTTTCACGATAATGGGGTCGCTCAAACAGCGGCATTCTCGCCCGCCCCGACGAAGATGTGACGGCTGTCACAACGCTGCGTGACACCGGTCATAGCCTCGTCCACCTGAAACCATCAAAATGCTTGTTAGTACGAGCAGTTCTTGCTCGCTCTTATATCGAGCCTGTAGGGGCGTCCGTCCTTGGGCGCCCCTCCTCAAATTGGGGACGGCCGGTTGAGCAAGCAGACTGAAGAGGTAATTGATGCCAAACAGAATACTCGAGAAATCATCGATAGCCGACGGCGTCTGCCGTTTCACTATCGAAGCTCCAAAGATCGCCAAAAAACGCAAAGCCGGCAACTTCGTCGTCGTGCGAGCTAACGAATACGCCGAACGCATCCCGCTGACCATCGTCGATTCAGACCTCGAGCGCGGCAGCATCACGCTCATCGTTCAAGGCGTTGGGAAAAGCACTCGTCTGCTGAACTCGCTTCACGCCGGCGATGAGCTTGCCGATGTGATCGGCCCGCTCGGTCACCCGACGCCCATCGACAGCTTCGGCTCGGTCGCGTGCGTCGGTGGAGGAGTCGGCACCGCCGAAGTCCTGCCCATCGCGAGAGCGGCAAAGGCCGCGGGCAACGAAGTAGTCTCGATCATCGGCGCGCGCACCAAAAGCCTGCTTATTCTCGAAGACGAGATGCGCGAAGCGAGCGATGAGCTGTTCATAGTCACCGACGACGGAAGCTACGAAAGACAAGGGCTGGTCATAGATCCGCTCGGCGATTTGATTTTCGAAGGTCGCACCTTCGACGTGATCTACGCGATCGGCCCGATGCCGATGATGCGCGCGGTAGCGGATCTCACAGAACCTTACAACATCAAGACGCTTGTGAGCCTGAATCCGATTATGATCGACGGGACAGGTATGTGCGGCGGATGCCGGGTGGTCGTGGGCGGCAAGACTCGCTTCGCGTGCGTGGACGGGCCGGAGTTTGACGCGCATCAAGTCGATTTCGACACGCTAATCCGGCGTAACCGGGCGTACGCGGCGGAAGAGAAGATCGCGTTGGAACGTTACGAGAGCGAGCAGGTGGCGCTGTTAGAGGGATTGGTTTGAGATCGATGTAGCGCAAGCTGCCAGCTTGCGGAAGGGGAAACACAATTGGCAACCGAGCAGGTCAAGATCAAACGCACACCAAAAGCACCCCGCCAGGCGATGCCTTGTCAGGAAGCAGATATCCGCCGGATGAACTTTCGCGAAGTAGCAATCGGGTTCACCGAAGACCAGGCGCTACTCGAGGCTCAGCGATGCATAAGCTGCAAGAACCCGACCTGCATCGCCGGTTGCCCGGTCGAGATCAACATTCCTCACTTCATTCTGTCGATTCTAAAACACGATTACGTCGCAGCCGCTGACATCATCCGCGCGAAGAACAGCCTGCCGGCCATCTGCGGCCGCGTGTGCCAGCAAGAAGACCAGTGCGAAGCCAAGTGCGTGAACGCCATCAAAGGAACGTCGGTGGGCATCGGCCGTCTCGAACGCTTCGTCGCCGACTATCAAATCGACCGCGGCGAGTTCGCGACGCCGTTCATAGCTCCTCAAACGGGAAAACGAGTCGCGTTAGTCGGCTCGGGTCCTGCGTCGCTCACGGCTGCTGGTGATCTCGCGCGAATGGGCCACAAGGTCACGGTGTTCGAGGCCCTTCACAGGCTCGGCGGCGTGCTTGCGTACGGCATCCCCGAATTCCGTTTGCCAAAGAGCATCGTCGGTATCGAAATCCGCCAACTCGAAAACATCGGCGTCGAGTTCGTTACAAGCTGTGTGGTTGGCAAGACCGAAACCGTCGACGAGTTGCTGGACGAAGAAGGCTACGACGCGGTGTTTCTCGGGACGGGCGCGGGCCTGCCTTACTTCTTGAACGTTCCGGGTGAGAACTTCGCGGGCATCTATTCGGCCAATGAGTTCCTGACGCGCGTGAATCTGATGAAGGGCTACAAGTTCCCCGAGTACGACACGCCGGTGAGAGTCGGCAAGCGCGTGGCGGTGCTCGGAGCAGGCAACACTGCGATGGACGCAGCTAGAGTCGCGATGAGACTCGGCCCTGAAAAAGTTTACATGGTGTATCGCCGTTCGCGCACAGAAGTTCCGGCGCGCGCTGAAGAGGTCGAGCACGCTATGGAAGAGGGCATCGAGTTTCAGTTCTTAACAGCGCCGACTCAGTTCTTCGGCAACACGGGCGGCTGGGTGACGGGTATGGAAGTGATCAACATGGAACTGGGCGAGCCCGACGACAGCGGCCGCCGCAGACCGATCCCGATCAAAGGCACCGAGCACAGCTTCGACGTAGATACAGTGATCGTCGCCGTCGGCCAGGGCCCTAATCCTCTGGTCCAGTCGACCACCCCCGGCCTCAATACCACCAAGTGGGGCAACATTATTACTGATGAAGCGGGCCTCACGAGCCGTCCCGGTTTATACGCCGGTGGAGATGTAGTACGCGGCGGGTCTACGGTGATTCTCGCGATGGGTGATGGCAAGAAAGCGGCTCGCGCGATTCACGAATACCTAATGAGCAACGCCCGCTTCACGAATACCTAATGAGCAACGCCCGCTTACACTGATCCGTTCCTCGGCAAAGATCCTGTAGCTCGCAAGATCAAGCTTCTCGGAGTCCAGCAAGCAAACCTCGCGATCAATGTGCAGGATGATCGAATTCTTGTGAGAAACCTGCGTCTCGATTTACCTGAACTCTTCAACCTGCCACGCGTTCGACAAAGGTGTTACTCGATCGTACCACTCGATAGCGATACCGACCGGAAAGCTAAACGACATACGCTGGAGGCAATGTTTATGCTCGAGACTTGCTATTCCGCCGCGCGACGAATATCGATGTTCGCCGTAGGAATCATTTCGTTCGGGTTCTTGTTGATAATCGCGCATACTCCGGTCGCGCAGACTCAGTCATCCGGCAACTCCAAACCGGATAGTGGGTTGAGTAAAGCCAATCTCGTCATTGTGGCAACAGATGTTCGCGACAAGACAATTCACTTTGGCGATGAAATCGTTGTGCTGGTCACTCTTCAGAACCAGGGCAAGGAACCGATTCGAATTCCCGCCGAGTCGCTGATCTTAAAGAACGAGGGATGGAGCGGCTGGCAAGGCGGAGGATCGGGACTCGGGGAATCCTTCCTTGGGATATCCGGAGTTTCTGGCAAAGAGGAAATCACGCTTCAGCCCGGCGAATCAGTGACGCTTAATGGGAACAATACTGAAATGGCTGTCGAGTCACTCGGGCCAATGAAGGCGGGGTTCATCATCGACACAGAAAACGAGATCCTACGAAAGGAGCTTGGAAAGCCAGAGGCTTTTTCTGTCTCCTACTATGTCGAACCGTCTAAGCTGATGACGTCGGCATGGGCCGCAAAGAACTCGGAGCAGCGGCAACGATTGCAGCGTGAGATCAGGGACCTGTTGTTGATCGCGTCAAAAGAGGATAAAGGATGGCGCGACCGCTTCTATGTCGAAGGAACTCTCAATCACCTGGGCTGCTATGCCTTGCCGCTTCTGGAAAATTCGATCAAGGACTCCGATCCGGTTGTGAGACGCCAGGCAGTCCTGGCTTCAATGCACGCCGCGGGTGGTACGGGGAATCTTAATTTTCTCACCGGCCACTTGATCGAAC
>JADGNW010000258.1 GCA_017883315.1 Blastocatellia bacterium
AAGCTGTTGCAGAAAGAAGTCACCATGCTCGAGCGCGAGATCAAGGACTACGACGCCAAAGTTAAAGCTGCAATTCAGTCGAATCGCGACGACATCGCTCGCACCTACATCACAGCTCTACAGGAGAAGCAGTTGTCGCTTGAGCGCTCACGTCAACAGCTCGAAACCTCGCGCGCAGCGTCCGAGCAGGCGAGGAAGTTCCTGGACAACTACATCCTTCAGGTCAAGAAGCGCGCGGGTGAGGCTCAACAACTGGTGAACGAGGCTCGTGCTGCAAAGATGCAAGAACAGCTCTCGCAGACGATGGCTTCATTCCAGATCGGCGACGAAGCCGGTACCTTCCAGGAGATGCGCGAGCGGATTCAGCGTCGCTCAGCCGCGGCGGAAGCGCGCATGGATTTGTCGACAGGCGGAGTCGAAACGCAGATTCAGGATATCGAGCGCGAGGCGCTGAACATGCAAGTGGAAGACACGCTGACTGCTTATAAGCGTCAAATGGGACTCGCTCCTGAAGTGTCGGCATCGACGCCTGCGCCGCCTTCGATTCAGAGCGATTCCGCTGGCGAGAAGTCGCTGGGGCCGTCCGATAGAGCGAAGGCTCTTGAATAATGATGAGTGAAACGTGGCAATAGGACCAATGCGACCTATAGGGCCGATCACGTTTCACGCATCAGAAGAAACCATATGGCAGAGCAGGTCAGCTACGTCAAAGAAGCGATCAAGGAACCGCTCAATATCTGGGCGATGGTCATATTCCTTGCGCTCGCAGTCTTCGCTGTGACTGCCGCGCCCGCGGGGTTTCTGGCGTGGATAGCATGGTGGCTACCGCTGGTGGCGGCCGGAGCGACGGAAGCGCTTTATCTCTCGAGCGTGCCGAACACACCGGGTTATCGCAGGATAGTCGATCAGCGAGTACGGCGGCGAGCGCTTGCGGATCGCGAGCGGAGGCGGAAAGAGCTAATACTGAGGTTCGATCCTCGTGAGCGTGAAGCAGTCGAGTACCTCAGTTGGATGAAGAATCAGATTTATCAGAACTACCAAAAATTCACCGGCATGTCTGAAGTGCCCGAGCGCATTCGGACGCTGGACGTTTATTGGGAGTCGTACGTCGATCTGCTCGATACCTACCGGCGCCGCAAGAATCATATGCGCTCGATCAACCGCCAGACGATACAAAACCAGATTCAGCAAACAGAGCGAGCGGTGGCAACGGCTCCTGATGATGACACGCGGCGGCTCTATCAAACCAACCTCGAGTTTCTTCAAAAGAGAATGAAGACCTATGACGACATGGAGCGCTCGATGAAACGAGTTGAAGCGCAGCTCCAATCAATCGAGAGCTTCTTCGGGCTGGTGAACGACCAGGTGGTAACGATGCCGACGCCGGAGCACATCTCATCGCTCGACTTTGAGTCGCTCCTCTCTTCGATTGAACTGACCAAGGAGATCCTGGACGAGACTGCTCCGATCATGAGTCAGTTGGATGTCGCGGACCGGTCGTCTTCTCAGGCCGCGCGTCCGCCGCTCGCGCAAAGGCAGTAGTTACGGGTTCAGAGTTCAGGGTTCCGGGTTGTGTTGCGAACGGTCACACTGATAACGAACCCTGAACCCTGAACCCTGAACCGACATGTCATCATCACGAACACGATTATTACTGGACGAAATCGATCAGCTTCCCTCGTGGGCGGCGAGGATGGCGCGCAAGTACTACGCCGGTGAAGCGAGCCACTTCCTCCTCTACAACAACATCTATGACCTTGTGCGGTCGGCCTCCGAATACATAAGTCTGCTCAATTACCTTCAGCGTGAACTGGTCGGGACTAAACAACTGCTCACTTACAACCGAAGCGAAGGGATCAAGTTTGGATCGCAGGAAGCGGAGCGCCAGTTCGCGGCCCTGCTTCGCGTGTCCGATCCGTTGATGAATCGCGATGCGCTTCGGCAGCTTCCAAAAGATCCGGCTCGCGCGCTCCCTTTGATCGAACACTTCCTGCTTTATGGAGATCAGGTCGCGGTCATAATCAACTTCCTCGACACAATAATCCCCGCAGGTGACGTGAGCTATATGTCAGGCGATGATCGCACGAATCTCGTGTCATTTCAGCGTTGGATCACAAGCTCGCGGCTGCTGAAGAAAGACAACATCGTGATACTCGTCGCGGAGAGCGTTGCTGAAGTCCATCCACGCATTCGCCAGAACTCGCGGCTTGCGGCCATCGACGTCCCGTACCCCGACGATGCGGAACGGCTCGAGTTCATAGCTCATCTGCGCGGCCAGTTGACTCAGCTCAAGAGCGAGGTAACCGACGAACAGTTGGCGCTCATGACCTCCGGTCTAAATCGCGTTCATCTGAACTCTTTGTTGAGAAGCGCTGCGACGGAGAACAACGCGTTGACGCTCGACCGCATTCGGCAGAAGAAAAAAGAACTGATTGAAGCTGAATGCGTTGGGCTAGTTGAGTTCGTTCATCCGCGCTTTGGTTTGGATTCGGTTGGAGGCATGACCAAAGCTAAGACCTTCATGCGCTCGATCGCTGACACGATTCGCGCGGGCAACACGGAAGAAGCGCCGATGGGCATCCTGATCTCGGGCCCGATCGGGACAGGCAAGACATTTCTGGCCGAATGCTTCGCGCATGATTGCGGAATGAACGTAGTCGCCTTCAAGAATTTTCGCGAGCGATGGGTCGGCTCGAGCGAAGCTAACCTTGAAAAGATTCTGAACTTGCTTCAAACGCTTGCGCCGATTGTCGTGTTGATAGACGAAGCGGACGCAACGCTCGGCTCGCGCGAGAGCGGCGGCGATTCCGGAGTTGATGCTCGAATTTTTTCGAAGCTCGCAGCGGCGATGGGCGACACTCGGAACCGAGGGCGCATACTGTGGATACTGATGACCAGCCGTCCCGACTTATTGCCAATCGATTTGAAACGTCAGGGCCGTGCTGAAGAACACATATCGTTGTTCTACCCCGAGTCGGAAGAAGACCGCTTAGCAATCATCGAAGCAATGGTTCATAAGCACGAGATCGCGCACGAAGTGACCAACTGGTCGCCAATCACCGGGAGCAAGCTGACGTTGTCGGGCGCTGACATCGAGTCGATGTTGATCCGCGCTCGACGCATTGCCCGAATGTCGGATCGGGAGAAGACCGGTCAGCAAGACATCGAGCAAGTAGCTAACGAGTTCAGCCCGGCTCGCGATGAGATGGCTGTCGAGTATCAGATCCTGGTCGCGGCTCGTGAAGCCACATCGAGAGAGATGGTCCCCGAGCAGTACCGAAAGCTTTCGCCGCTCGAGTTGAGTCAGCGCATCGAAGCGCTGCGTCCGTTCATAAGATAGATGCGTCGAATTCGGAGTGAGGCCGTATGCAGATTCTCGAAAACTCTTACACGACGCTGCGTGCGATAGGTAAGGATGAGACTTGGCTTCATAGTTGGATAATCGAGAAGCCATCGCAACCGGTGCATACGTCTATTTACCGCGCGGCCAAAACGGGGCCGAGGATGCCCCCTCGGACTTCTACAACTTCGTTAAGCAACGGCTTGAAGAAGCCGGCATGGAACCTCCAGGTTGGACCTATAAGTACAACGCGGGGGCAAATCCGATTTCGTTTCCGATTCCGCTGGATCGAGCCACACACTCACACTCAGTTGTGCGCGACATACTAAAGAAGGCATACGATCTAGCTTAGCCGCCCTAACTGGGCTATGACTTTGAGTGATCCGCAGTGTTAAGCAAAGGGGTCGAGCGAATGTTAACAAAGTACATTGAAGCAGCAATGCGACGCGCGAAGTACGAAATCCTTTCGGACGATGGTAGCTTCTACGGCGAGATTCTCGACTTTGACGGCGTATATGCCAACGCGGATTCGCTTGATGGCTGCCGCGAGGAATTGGAAGAAGTGCTCGAAGAGTGGGTTTTGTTTCGCGTCTCGCGCAATCTATCCTTACCTGTCGTTGATGGCATCGAGCTAACGATCAAGGAAGTCGCCTGATGCCAGCCTTTGGTCCGATCAAGCGCGACGACCTGATTCGTTGTTTGAAGAAGGTAGGTTTCGACGGGCCGTATTCAGGTGGCAAGCATCAGCTTATGATCAAGGGCAACCGTACGCTGCGACTGCCGAATCCCCATCGAGGCGATATCGGGAAAGAACTCTTGGCCAGGGTACTTCGCCAAGCCGGGATCAGCAAAGACGAATGGGAAAAGCTCTGAGGCGCCGTCATCGGGTTGCAGCTTGGGGCCCGGACACTCGCTTAGTGTCAGGCCCCAATCTGCGGCTCTGAATGAGCACGGGCGTACTGCTAAACCTGCTTACGGGAAAATCCCGCGGACTCGAGTAGCCTCTGCCACTCGCTCTACTGCCAGGCAATAGGCTCCCGTGCGCAGATGCACCTTGAACTGCTTGGCCTTCTCGTACACTTCGTGGAATGCCTTCACCATCGTCTTCTCCAGATACTGATTGACTTCCTTGTCAGTCCAGAAGAAACCGTATTGGTCCTGCACCCACTCGAAGTAAGACACCGTCACGCCGCCGGCGTTCGCCAGAATGTCCGGTATGTCGAAGATGCCTTTCTCAAACAACACACGATCGGCGCCGGGCGTAACCGGTCCGTTGGCCGCTTCAGCGACGATGCGAGCCTTGATCAGATGAGCGTTGTCGAGATTGATCTGATTCTCGAGCGCCGCCGGAACCAGTATGTCGCAATCCAGAGTCAGCAGGTCAGCGTTCGTGATCCGATCAGTATCCTTGAAGCCGACGACCGAGCCCGTCTCTTCCTTGAACTTCAGGACGGCGGCCGGATCAAATCCGTTCGGGTTGAAGATTCCGCCCTTGGTGTCACTGACGGCGATGATCTTCGCTCCGTCTTCATGCAGCAATCGCGCAGCGATCGAGCCGGCATTGCCAAAGCCCTGCACTGCGACTCTCGCCCCGTTCAGATTGATGCCCAGAACCTTGCAAGCCTCGCGTATCGTGAACTGGCATCCTCGCGCGGTGGCTTCAGCGCGTCCCAGTGAACCGCCGAGCGAGATGGGCTTACCGGTCACGATGCCAAGCTGCACCCCGCCGCTCATCATCGAGATCGTGTCCATGATCCACGCCATCGTCTGCTCGTTGGTGTAGACGTCGGGCGCGGGTATGTCGATATGCGCGCCGATGATCGGAGCGATCTCGACCGCATAGCGCCGCGTCATTCGTTCGAGCTCGCCTTGCGACATTGTATGCGGATCGACACGAATTCCGCCTTTGCCGCCGCCGTAAGGTATGCCGACGGTCGCGCATTTCCAGGTCATCCATGCTGCAAGGGCCTTAACTTCGTCGAGGTTCACGTCCGGATGATATCGAATTCCTCCTTTGGCGGGGCCGCGCGCAACGTTGTACTGTACGCGAAAGCCCTCGAACACTTTTACGATTCCGTTGTCCATTTTCACTGGAATGGAAACGAGCAACTGGCGCTTTGGCACGCTGAGTATGGCGCGCATACTTTCGTCCAGTTTGAGCAGATCAGCAGCAATGTTGAACTGCTCTCTTGCAATGTCGGAAGGGTTCAGGTTTTCCTGTGGTCTCACACTAGTCATAGATTATCCTCCATCGCGCGCAAGCGCGATTGTGAAAAAGAGAAGACGGTAGCGTCGCAGCCTTGATCAATCACTCGCACACAAAAAGGTTCAGTCTTTGGATCGGGTGAGTGGTTCGAAGCTCGCTCGACTTGAAGGGTTCGACAAACCCGCCGTTCCTCTGGTTGAAAGGTTAAGGAAAGAGAAGCCATTGAGGACGCGCGCCGGCCAGAAACGAAAGACGCGGTGGGCCGCTCACAACTTGTTACGGTGAACGGAACCCTGAGAGTGCTATCGCATCGGACGTCGCTCGATCTTGCTCTCATTCAATGCAAAGTCAGCGCGGTTCTCGCTCGACATTCCAGCGGTGAAGCTTATAACACGCGCCAAGACGTTTCTGCTACAAGTGTTGTAACGCTGTTCTTACGCGCCGGGCCCGACTTTTTAAGCCGCGACGCCCGCCGAGCAAGCACCTCGTGCCAAACTTGTCGTCACCAGGCTCAACTCGCTAAGCGGCCGTCATGCAGAACCTGGCCATGGCCTTGCCGCAGCAATGTAGTACAAACTGATCGTCGAATGAGCTTCGATTGTCGCCGGCCGCGGCGGGCTCCTTCATTCTGGGATCTTCGAAGTCCAGCGAACGTGTGTCCGAACTCCGAATTACGGCAATCTGTGCATTGCAATCCTGACAACGATACTTTTCGCCCTCGTGCAAAGCCATTATTTCACTCCTAACTCACCGGGGTTGTCGCAGGTTCCTATCCAGTCCGCTTTGACAGGAATTAGTTAGCCTGCGGGCATCTGTCTGCCAGTCCAGATTCTATTGCGAACCGGGACACTAATGCTGTGACAGTAAACACGGCAGGACGTGACTGCCGTCACAATCTGTCCCGTAGCAAAGCCGCGAATTAAGCCATCACGATTCGCTTTCGTTCGCCAGGATGCTGGGCTATATTTCTTGTAAGACACAGGCGGCGTAGAAAGAAAAGGCATGAGCAAGCTCGAAACAGAGGATTTTGTTGAGGAACTAGCGAACGGCATCACCCACGGCATCGGGTTAGCTTTGAGTGTTGTGGGCCTCGTAGCGCTGGTTGCGCTTTCGATCACTCGCGGGAACGCCTGGCACATCGCGGGATGCACAACGTTCGGCGTCACACTCGTCCTTCTGTATGCGGCCTCGACTCTGTATCACAGCTTTCGCACGCCGCGCCTGAAACGCATCCTGAAGATACTCGATCACACCGCAATCTATTTGCTGATAGCTGGGACCTACACGCCGTTCACCCTCGTCAACCTTCGCGGCTTCTGGGGCTGGATACTGTTTGCGCTGGTCTGGAGCTTGTGTGTATTCGGCATCGTGTGGAAGCTGTTTCACGCGGAGAGGTTCCGAATAGTTTCGACGCTGCTCTACATTGCGATGGGCTGGCTGGTGCTAATCGCAGTCAAGCCGCTACTCGCAGCAGTGCCTTTGTCCGGAATCGTGTGGCTGCTCGCTGGGGGGTTGTTCTACACGGTAGGCGTTCTCTTCTACGCCCTAAAGCGAGTCCCATACAATCACGCTATCTGGCACGTGTTCGTGATGGCCGGAAGCATCTGTCACTACTTTGCGGTGATGTTCTATGTTCTCCCCGGCCGCTCGTGAAGGCATTCGCGTCGTTTCTCACCAATCGTCTGACTTTTAGTAACCGTTCAACTGCGGCTGTCGTCTTAGGCAGTGTTGACCGGAACTTAGCGCGCGGGTCAGCAATAGTTCTTTGCAAAGAAAAATGACCGGGTGAACGGTGTGCGGGTTGATGAAATCGGCGAACAAAGATAGCGTTACTGCGTTAACCAATTTCTGCCAGACTGATCAACCTCGATCGCGCCAGCGCGTGCGAGAGATAGAATTAGAAATAAGCAGTTAGCAGTATCATCCGGGACAATATCCCGCGAAGTCAGTGGAGCGTGGATTGAAGCAGGCCGATAACCGCAATGCCAGCAGCATGGATCGTCAGGCCCTGGTTGGCGAAGCTTCTGGAGTCGATCGCACCGAGTTGAACCGGCGGAGCGAGCTACGGAAGAGTCGCAACGATGAGGCGCGTCCAGCGTTGGTCGCACGTGATCCGGTTACGACCACTGGAAGCGAGGCCACGACCAACGACAGCGCGGGCCCGAGCGACGAAGACGAGTTGATCACGTCTATTCTTGCGGGTGAGGAAGATGCTTTTGAGAAGCTTGTCCGCCGTCACAGCCCCCGAGTCTTCAGCATCATCGGGAGCTTCTTCCGGCGGCGTGATCTGATCGAAGACATCGCGCAGGATGTTTTCGCGAAGGCGTACTTCTCGCTGGGCACGTTTACGCTGGGCCGCTCGTTCGAGGCGTGGGTCGCGAAGATAGCTGTGAATGCCTGCTACGATCACCTGCGCGCGCAGCGGCGCCGGATCGAGCAGCAGTTGCCGCACGAGACGCAGCAGGAAGACGAGTGGTTCGAGTTGCAGATGCTCGAGGTGGCCCGCGATCGTCACGCAAGCGCTGAACGGCAACGCGATGCCGGCGAGATCGCCGAGCGATTGTTGTCAAAGCTCGAGCCTGAAGACAGGACGGTCGTCGTGCTTATTGACAGAGATGGGTACTCGGTCAAGGAGGTTTCGGAGATGATCGGGTGGGGCCAATCGAAAGTTAAGGTCCGTGCTTTTCGAGCGCGCCGGGTTCTTAGAGCAGCGATGAAGCGTCTGGTTCTGAGCGGTGAGCGAATGCAGAGGAGCAAGAAGAAATGAGCAATGAGTTGAACGATGAAATGAATTTGTCGTGTCGTCAGGCTCGAAAGCGATTTGCCTTACTACACGTAAATGCAAACTTGACGCACGCGACGGAGCTGGAAGCTATCAAGACGCACTTGCAGACGTGCTCGCGCTGCGCGCTCGAGTACCGGCTGTTTGCTTTGCAGCGCGCGACTCTCGATGCAGCAGCTTCGCCGGAACCGGTCACGCCTGATGAGCAGTTTTTTAGGTCGCTTCGAGCGCGGATTGCGCGCGGCCCGGCACTCTCCCCTTCGCGGCACGCAGAAGAATCGTGGACTGCAGCTTTGCTGCTGACCGCACGCCAGCTTGTGCCGGCAATGGCCGTGCTGATCCTTCTGATCATCGGCGCCACCCTGTTGTGGAATCAGCCGCTCTCAGACACGAGTCAGGCGGCGGTGCGCCCGAGAGAGCGAGTCGTGTTCAGCGATATCTACGATTACCCCGCGCCGACGCGTGACGATGTGCTCGAAACGTTAGTAGCAGCCGAGGAGAAGTAAAATGGAAAGCAATACCAACAGCCAAACAAAGGCCCGCTTCATTGTAGTGTCCGTGTTCGTGATCGGCTTTGCAGCCGGAGCTTTGGCGCTGAATCTGTATCAACACCTCTCCAGATCCAGCTCGAGGGACGTGCCGCATAACGGCACCGAATTCCTGCTCAAGCGAATGAACGACAAAGTCGGCCTCTCCTCGGATCAACAGGAACAGATAAAGAAGATTCTCGACGAGACCAACGACAAGTACAGAGATATCCGGAAAGACCTGGAACCTCGGATAAAGGATTTCGAGCCGCGATTCAATGCGGTGCGCCAGGAGTCGCGCGATCGCATTCGTGCTCTGTTGAGCCCGGAGCAACTGCCGAAGTACGAGCAGATGGT